>JADFPY010000004.1 GCA_022562085.1 candidate division KSB1 bacterium
CGATTTGAGGCAGGCAATTGAAAACGTACATTTCCCGAAGGATAAGGATTTTTTGAGAACTGCACGGAAAAGGCTAAAATTTGACGAACTTTTTTATCTCGAACTGATGCTGGCTTATCGGAAAAAAAGTGTTGAAATCAAACGGAAAGGCATCGAATTTCTCAAAGTTGGCGAGCGGACAAAAAAGCTGATTGAGTCGCTGCCATTTGAACTTACCGCCGCGCAGAAAAAAGTTATTCGGGAGATTCGTGACGATATGAAAAAAGATTCTCCCATGAACCGGTTGCTGCAAGGTGATGTCGGCTCCGGGAAAACCATCGTGGCATTGATTTGCATGATGATGTCTATTGAAAACGGCTACCAGGGCGCGCTGATGGCGCCAACGGAAATCCTGGCCGAGCAGCACTACCTGACTATTCAAAACCTCCTTGAAGAGTTGGGAATAAAAGTGGTCCTCCTTGTCGGCGCGCAAAGAAAAAGTGAACGCGAAGAAGTTTTGAGGTGTATTAAGGCGGGAGAAGCCGAAATCGTGGTCGGAACTCATGCTTTGATTCAGGAGGGGGTGGAATTCAAGCAGCTTGGTCTGGTCGTGGTTGATGAACAGCACCGTTTTGGAGTCATGCAGCGCGCGACTCTGATCGAAAAAGGCTTGACCCCGGACGTTTTGGTTATGACGGCAACTCCGATCCCAAGAACGCTGTCACTGACGCTTTACGGTGATCTCGATTTTTCAATCATCGACGAACTGCCGCCGGGAAGAAAACCGATCAAGACACACTGGCGCAGCGACAAAAAACGCAGCGAGATTTACAAATTTACCAAGGAGAAAATTGAAGAGGGCGCCCAGGTTTATATCGTTTTTCCACTCATCGAGGAGTCGGAGAGAATAGATTTAAAAGCAGCGATTGAAAATTATGAAAACCTGAAAGAAGGAATTTTCTCGAATTTTTCAGTGGGCCTGCTGCATGGTCGCATGAAAAGCGCTGAAAAAGAAGAGGTCATGTCGCAGTTTAAGGCCGGTGAAATTCAGATTTTGGTTAGCACAACAGTCATTGAAGTTGGCGTGGATGTCCCGAACGCGACCATCATGATCGTCGAAAATGCAGAGCGTTTCGGTTTACCGCAAATGCACCAACTGCGTGGACGAGTCGGCCGGGGAGAAAAAGAATCTTATTGTTTTTTAATCGCGACCTACCCAATTTCCAAGGAGGCTAAAACCCGCTTAAGCACTTTAGCAGAAACCAACGACGGCTTCAAAATAGCCGAAGTCGACCTGCAAATTCGCGGTCCAGGCGAATTTTTTGGCACTCGGCAGCACGGCTTGCCGGAACTGCGGATCGCGGATATTGTTAAAGACACCGAGCTTTTGCTAAAAGCCCGCGACGAAGCTTTTGATTTGGCGCGAAAAAACAAGCAAATTCTGAACACGGAAAATATGCCGGCTCGAGTGCAGTTTTTTAAAAATTATCGGGATAAGATGGAATTGTCGCGGGTGGGGTAACTGGATGCTCGATGCTCGATGCTCGATGCTGGATGCTGGATGCTGGATGCTGGATTCTGGATGGTTGTTGTATTTTTCGAGCATCAGGCAACCAGCATCGAGAAACAAGCAACCAACATCGAGAAGAAACAAGCAACCAGCATCAATTACAAGATTGAGGGTTTACCAATACAACTAAGATTTTGGAGGTACTTACCTAAATGGAACATCAGAAACTAAATAAAATAATCGGATTCGCGGTATTGGTCATTTCATTAATTGTTTATGGGAAAACCGTTGCACCGACAACCTCTTATTGGGACTGCGGCGAATTTATTAGCAGCTCATATATTCTGGGGGTTCCACATCCCCCCGGAGCGCCGCTTCATGTATTAGTGGGTCGAGTGTTCACTATGATTCCGGATTGGCTAATTTCAGACATCGGTTTGCGGGTAAATATAATTTCTGTTTTAGTGAGCGCCCTTTCTGTAATGTTTGCTTATTTGATCATCGTGCGCTTGATTAGAGAATTTAAAGGCATCCCCGAAACAGTTGATCAGAAAATCAATATTTATACCGCCGGTGTCATTGGGGCCTTAGGCTTTGCCTTGACCGACTCGCAGTGGTTTAACGCGGTTGAAGCTGAAGTTTATGCAGTTTCCATATTTTTTACAACTATTGTTGTCTGGCTGATTTTGGTCTGGTTGGAGAAAGCCGAAAACCCAGTGAGTGACAAAATTTTAGTGTTAATCGCTTATTTGATCGGCTTAGCTACCGGCGTGCATTTGCTCAATATTTTAGCAATTCCCACCTTGTTTTTGATTGTTTATTTTAAAAAAGCGGAGTTAAATATAAAAACATTCTCTCTTTGGGCGGCGGGTGCTATCGCTGCTTTTGCCGCCATTTACCCAGGCATCGTCAAAGGAATACCATGGCTGCTGAATAAGTTCTCCTTTCTGGCGATTGGATTGGTCACGCTTGGTGTCTTATTTGCCATCGTTTATGCCGTCCAAAATCAAAAGCGGTTAGTAAGTCTGGCCTTAATGAGCATCTTACTTGTCACTGTTGGCTATTCTACCTACACGGCTCTCTACATCCGTTCAGACATGCATCCGGCGATCAACGAAAACCATCCTAATACTCCTAAAAAATTTGTTAGTTACCTCAACCGTGAGCAGTACGGTGAGTTGACTTTTTTCCCCCGTCGATATCCAGGTCTTCCATCGAAACAAGCTTTTGAAGCTACTCGATCCGGTAGCTACGCCAAACATGATTTTGGCAAGCAGGTGAAGCATTTGTGGAATTACCAGATTAAGAAGATGTATATCCGTTACTTTGGCTGGCAATTCATTGGAAAGGGCACAACGCTTGGGCCTGACAATTATATCGTTGAAGTCCTTTCTGGCAAAGGTTTAATGGGTTGGCCATTTTTGATCGGTTTAATCGGCATGTTTTTTCACTTTCGCCGGGATTGGAAGCGTGCGTCCTCGATTCTGACTTTATTCATTATGACCGGTATCGCGATCACAATTTACCTCAATCAGGAGGACCCGCAGCCGCGGGAACGAGACTACGCTTATGTCGGCTCGTTTTTCGCTTTTTCAATTTGGATTGGCATGGGCGTAAGTGCGATTCTGGAATTGGTACAAAACGCATTTAGACAAAACTCTCCTTTGAGAAAAGTGGGAATTGGCCTGACTATTCTTCTTTTAATTATGGCAGTACCATCCAACTTGTATTTACATAACGCCCACCCGCATGACCGAAGCGGGAATTACGTTGCCTTTGACTATTCTTACAATATTCTACAGTCTTGCGAAGCCAATGCAATTCTTTTTACAAACGGGGATAACGATACCTTTCCTTTGTGGTATTTGCAATACGTGGAAGACATTCGCCGGGACGTTCGTGTGGTCAATTTGAGCCTGCTGAACACCCCCTGGTATATAAAACAGCTTCGTGATGAAGAGCCGAAAGTTCCGATTGCTTTAACCAATACTCAAATAGATCAGTTGGGACCGGCATTGTGGTCTGAACCAAAGATGGCGAGAATCGAGGTGCCGCGTGACAAATTAATTGGACAGTTCGAAAAGGCCGAAGACAATGCCTCTTTCTTAATTGAAAATGTTCCTCAAAACCCGGCTATCGAGTTTGAACTTGTACATACCAAAATTATCCAGGGCCACAAGGTTCTACTGGTGCAAGATCGCATGATTATTCATATTCTCGCTGCCAATAAATTTAAGAAGCCGGTTTATTTTGCAGTGACAGTTTCGCCGACAAATATGCTCAACCTGGATAATCGTCGAAATGTCAAAGATTCGAAGAACTATTTGCGTATGGACGGACTGGCTTTTCGGGTTATGCCTTATGGAGGCCCCAAGAATGATTTTATCTCGCCGGTAAAACTCGAGGCCAATTTATTCGAGCATTTCAAATATCGCAACTTAGACAATCCGGAAGTTTATTTTAATAATAATATCCTTGGCCTCTTGCAAAATTATCGCTCTGCGTTTTTGAGACTCACCAATTATTACCGGACTCAAGGTCTGACTCAAAATAACAAAGAAAAGGCTTTAGCCGTTTTACAAAAAATGGATGAAGTTATGCCTGAAGAAGTCATTCCACTAAGGGACTTCCGTCTCTCGTTAAATTTTGGCCAGATGTATTCGGATTTCGGCAACCCCCAGGGTTTGGAAGATCGTCTTGACAAGATTTCGAAAATTTATAACCTGCGGACGATTGACCAACTTTACATAGCGGAATTTTATGCCCAGATTTTGAAAAACGATGCCAAGGCGGAATCACTTGCGGTTTCATTGAGGGAAGAAAACCCGGAGACCAGAGAGATCTATCTCTGGCTGGCCAGCCATTATACAAGATCCAGGCGTTTTGATGACGGAATTCAGGTCTTGGAAAAATGGATGAATGATCACCCGGAAGATCTTATTGTGAAAAAGGAACTAACAGAATTGCAGGCTTTTGCCAGCGCAAATGACAGTTTGAATATTTCGAATAGCAGCAGCGATTCCAGTTCTGCAAAAGATTCAAATGATAACCCTTAAATTGCTTTGAAGCTTTTTCTATGACGGGGAAGCCGCTGGTTTCTATAATCATACCTCATTTTAAGGGGAGGGAAATTCTTCGTAACTGTTTAGAAGCGGTAGAAAAAACGAAGTACCAAAATAAAGAAGTAATTATTGTAAATAACGCTTCGACCGACGGCAGCGTGGATGATATTCATCACTCTTTTCCCTGGGCGCTACTGGTCAATAATGAAAAAAATCTGGGGTATGCGGGCGGATGCAATTCGGGGCTGGTAAGTGCTTCCGGCGAATATATTCTTTTTCTGAACAACGACACCGTTTTTGAACCCGACTGGCTTTCTGTTCTCGTTGAGGTTTGTGAGGAAGATGAAAAGATTGCTGCCTGCCAGCCGAAAATTCGCTCTTTGGTTAACCGGGAAATGTTTGACTATGCAGGCGCTGCCGGCGGCCTGATCGATATTTTTGGCTACCCGTTTGCAAAGGGAAGACTCTTTTTTACCTTAGAAAAGGATGAACAGCAGTATGATGACACTGGCGATATTTTCTGGGCGTCGGGAACCGCGACTTTGATTCGGAAATCCGTGCTTGATGAGGTGGGTTCTTTTGATGAAGATTTTTTCGCCCACATGGAGGAAATTGATCTGAATTGGCGCATGCATCTTGCCGGTTACCGGGTTGTGGCTGTGCCAGAGGCTATTGTTTATCACAACGCAGGTTCGACGCTGAAGCCGGATTCCCCTAAAAAAATTTACTTGAATCATCGCAATAGCCTGGTCATGATTTTGAAGAATTATGGGCTGAAGAATTTGCTTTGGATTATTCCGGTTCGCGTTAGTCTTGAATTTTTGTCGATAGTTTATGCTCTTCTAAAGTTAGACTTTGTCCGGCTGAAGGGCGGCTTTCTCGCTCTGATTTATGTTCTCTTCAATTTTTTTAGAATTGTTGGAAAGCGCAAGCAAGTTCAGCGTCTTCGAAAAGTTCCGGATTCCGAAATCTTCAAGAAGATGTACCGGGGCAGCATAGTTTTTGAATATTTCGTTCGGGGTATTCGCAGAGCCAGGGATTTGAAACTTAAATAGAATCATTGAGTTTAGAATTTGAAAAGATAAATTGTCCGCTTTGTGGTTGTGAGAAAAACGAATTATTTCTCAAGACTCAGGATCGCTTTAAATTAAATGGTGAATTAAAATTCGAAATTGCAGCCTGTTCTGAGTGTAAGTTTACATTCTTAAATCCGAGACCCAAACCCGAATCGATTTCAGCGTTTTATGAAAGTGAGGATTACCAACCTTTTTTATCGATTCAATCAGGTTTAAATTTCTGGGATAGAATTTACCTCACAGTTAGAAGTTTCACTTTAACGAATAAACGCCGTAAAATTTCCAAGTTAAAACGCGGCGGCCGACTTTTGGACATCGGGTGTGGCACCGGAGAATTTTTGCATGAAATGCAAGACCACGGCTGGCAGGTTGAAGGATTGGAGATGGACGAAAAAGCTGCTGAGTTTGCGAGAACCGAAAATAACCTGAGTGTCCAAACGCTGGAACTGCAGGATTGTGATTTTCCCGATCAGAGTTTTGATGTGATTACATTGTGGCACGTTTTGGAGCATCTTTACGATCCGAAAGAAAGTTTGAAAAAAATGCGAAACTTTTTAAAAGATGGTGGATTTATTCTAATAGCGGTTCCAAATATTTCAAGTTTTGATGCTCGATTTTACAAAACCAATTGGGTCGCTCTGGATGCGCCGAGACACCTTTTTCACTTCACTCCTGAAACGATGAGTGTTTTTTGCAAAAGGGCTGGCTTAGGTATTCAAAAATTTTACCAGTTGCCTTTGGATGCATTTTTTAATTGTTTAATGAGTGAACGAATTATTTTAAAAAACAGAATTTTGGGAACGCTGCTTTTCCCTTTGCATTTTCTCCGTGGGTTTTTGATTGCGAAAATTTCAATTTTTCAATCATTACGTCTGAGCAGACAAAAAAATCGCCTGGGGTCTTCAATTCTATATTTTGTGCAAAAACAGGAAAAATCTCATGACTTTATTTAAGTACGTAAAATGCTATTTGGCACCACTGCTCGCTGTTTTACTCTTTGCATGTTTTGGGAAACCTCCGGCCTCCGGGGAACACAATCAACTTTTTGTAGTGTCCGATCCGGATAATTGGGAGGTTCTGGAGTCATCTATAAAGGATGTTTTTGAAAAAGTGATCAAAACGCCTCAACCCGAAAAATTATTTGAAGTACACTGGATTCCCCCCGAAAAATTTAGCCAATTTGCTACAAGAAAAAATATCGTCATAATTGGCATCTTGAATTCAGAAGGGGAAATTAATGAGAAAGTCTCGGGCATGCTGTCCGCTGAAGTTAAAGCTAGGGTGGAGGATGGGTCCGCGTTTGTGTTTCCAAAAGAAAATCCCTGGGCAGAAAAACAACTATTGGTTGTTCTGGCGAGCACTGGTTTTTCTGAGCTGCAGGAAAAGCTGCAAGACAATAAAGATTATTTGTATCAGCTTTTCAAGAAAAAAGTTCTTGATGAAACCAGCGCTCAAATGTTTAGTCAGTTGGAGCAAACGGAGCTGTCGGATAAGTTGCTGCAGGATTATGGCTGGTCGGTCCGAATTCAACACGATTACATTATAAACATTGAACGAGTTCAAGACCGCTTTGTGATGTTACGCAGGAGTCTTCCGGGCCGCGAACGTTGGTTGTTCGTGCATTGGATTGAGAACGGCGATCCTACTCTCATAAATGAAGAATGGGCTATGAATATCCGGGATAAGCTAACAAAGAAATTTTATGAGAATGATCTTATAGAGCGACAGCATACGGTATCTGAAGAGGTGGATTTTTTAGATAGACCCGCACTTATGCTGGAAGGACTCTGGGGTAACGACGAAAAAATCGCCGGCGGTCCATTTCGGAATTACACTTTCTACGATGAACAATCCGGTAGAATTTACATTATTGACGTTTCGGTTTGGTTTCCTAGAGGCCCAAAAGAACCATTTCTCCGCCAATTGGATATTATGGCACACACTTTTAAAACGGCAGATGAAGTGAGAAGCCAAGCAGAGAATGAGGTAAGTTAAGATGAACTCAAACAAACAACCGCTTGTGGCAATTTTAATGGGGAGCATATCGGATGACAGTGCTGCCGAAGAGTGCAAAAAATATTTTGACTATTTCAATATTCCTTTCGAAAAACACGTGCTTTCAGCACACCGAAACCCAAAAGAAACTTCCGAGTTTGCTGAAAAAGCTGAGGAAAATGGATTTAAAATTATCATTGGCATAGCTGGAATGGCTGCCCATTTACCAGGTGTGATTGCAGCACACACAAAGTTGCCGGTCATTGGGGTGCCAATGCCGGGTTCCCATCTAAACGGCGTTGATGCGCTGTACTCAGTTGTGCAAATGCCAAAGGGAGTTCCGGTTGCGACAGTGGCAATTGGCACGGCCGGGGCCGGCAATGCAGCGATTTTGTGTGCCCAAATTCTGGCGCTCAGCGACCCGGCTCTTAAGGAAAAATTAGCTGAATTTAAGAACCAGGGGTGCGAACTTTAAATTTCTAATTTAAAGTTGAGGTTAATTATGAAAGCAATAAACTTTTTACTCCTCAGTTTAATAATCTCAATAGCATTTTCATGTGTAACGCCACAGCCCAAAAGCAGGGCTAATTTAGTCGCCAAAGGAAGAAATTCTAACCTAAACGGCTTTGGCGAAATCACAGGGCGTGTCATCGACTCGGAATCGAAGTACCTTTTACCGGGAGCGAATGTTATCCTTTTGGACACAAAGTTAGGGGCGGCAACTGATAGGACCGGTACATACAAAATTTCGAATGTACCGCCCGACACGTACACCATGAAAGCTTCTTTCATTGGTTTTATAAGTATTAAACATCAAGTGCAGGTTGAAGAAAACCGGACGATTGCCTTAGATTTTAATTTGGCGGTGGATCCTAATATAGATATCATTATAGATACCATTATCTAAACGTTTCAAAGTCAAAGTATAAGCTGAGAATTTAACCATGAAAATTGGCGTTGTTGGAACATTTAATCGCGACATGATTTTACCCTGGCAGGGCGAAAAGGCCGAAAGCATTGGCGGAATTTATTTTTCAGTTTTATATTTGGCCAATCTGTTAAACCCCACGGATGAGATCTATCCGGTTGCAAATTTGGGGGGAGACTTTTATGATGAGGTCGTAAACGGTCTTTCGGATTATAAAAATCTTCGATTAGATGGTCTTAAACGGCTCGAAGAAAAAAATACCCAAGTCACCTTGACTTACACCAGTCAACATGAGCGGGATGAATTTATTTCAAAACCAATGCCGCCTTTGGGATTTGCAGAATTGGCGATATTACAAGAGGTTGATGCGGTCATCTTTAATTTGATAACCGGAATGGATGTCGATTTAAATGGGTTGCGAAAATTCCGCCAGTCAACAAATGTCCTGATTTACCTTGATTTTCATTCCCGCGCTTTGGGTATAAACGGGAATGGGCGAAGATTCTACCAGCGTCCTGGTGACTGGCGGGAGTGGATTGAATTAGTGGACGTTTTGCAGCTAAACGAGATGGAGGCTCGGACTTTGGCCGGGTATACCCCTGAGCAGCCAAAGGAAATTCTCGTTGAATTTGGTAAAAAGATGTTGCAATTGAATCCATCCATTTGTCATATTACACTCGCAGATAAAGGTTCTTATTTGTTTTATTTTGAAGGGGGACATGTTAAACACAAAAGGTTTAAAGCACTTTCGCTGTCAAATGCTGTCGATGCTATTGGCTGTGGCGATGGCTTTGCTTCGGCCTATTTAGCAAAATATTTTTCTACCCGGGATGAAATAAGAGCAACAGCTTTTGCCAATAAAGTAGCTGCGTTGAATTGCACATTTGTTGGCAGTTCGCGGATTAATGAGATTAAAACTCTAATTAGAGAAGCGAATTAATTTTAAGGCAACATGGAAAACCTAAAACTACTTAAACAAAAAGTTCTTGTCACAGGTGCAAACGGATTGCTGGGACAAAAGATCGTTGAAGCCTTTGTAGAGGATTTCGAAGTTTGTGGAATCGGAAGACGGACAAAGCCAATGTTAGGATTGAAAAGTTTTAACTACGTAATTTGCAATATCACAAAGCGAGAGCAAATTCTTGAATTGGCGCGAACTTTTGAGCCAAACTTTATTATCAATTCCGCCGCTTATACAAATGTAGATGCCTGTGAAGACGAAAAAGAGGAGTGCTGGAAAATAAATGTTGTTGGTGTTGAAAATCTGGCAAATATTGCAAAAAGATTCGGCATTCATGTTGTTCATATTTCAACAGATTATGTGTTTGACGGAGTTGATGGAAACTATGATGAGGAATCCAGGCCAAAACCGCTTGGCTACTACGGTCGCTCAAAACTGGCGAGCGAGAATGCATTGATCCGCAGCGGTATTGAGTGTGCAATCGTGCGAACGATGCTTCTTTATGGAAGCGGAATCAATTTGGGACAAAATTTTGTGACCTGGGTAGTTGAAAAACTCAAAAATGGAGAAAGCATTAATATTGTCGATGATCAATTCGGCCATCCAACTCTTGCGGATGACCTGGCAACGGCAATTCGGAAAATCGTCGAATTGAAACAAACGGGAATCTACAATATCGCCGGCTCCGAATGCATGAATCGTTTTGAATTTGCTCTGAAGGTCGCAGAAGCCTTCAATTTGGATACAACTCTTATTCATCCCATCAAAACTAAAGATTTAAATCAAAAGGCACCCCGCCCGTTAAATTCAAGCTTTAATTTAAATAAAACTCTCAAGGAACTTGGTTTTCAATTGAGCGATGTAGGTACGGGCTTGCAAATTCTCCGACAGCAAATAGACAATTCCAAAGTGTTTGCTTCCTAACCTTTCCAAATTGTGTATGAAAAAAACGTTAATCATTATTCCAACTTATAATGAAGCAGATAATATTAAAAATATTATTTCTAAAGTTGTTAACTTAAACGTTCCGGATCTGGCAATTCTGGTTGTCGATGACGATTCACCTGATGGCACCGGAGAAATTGTAGCAAAAATATGCGAAAAAGATTCACGGGTTCGTATGATTAAAAGAGAGGGCAAATTTGGCCTCGGTACAGCTTATGTAGCGGGCTTTAAATATGCAATAAAAGAAGGCTTTGATTATATCTTTGAAATTGATGCCGACTTTTCTCACAATCCAGGAGATATTCCCAAATTTTTGGAGATGGCAGAGTCGTATGATTTAATAATCGGCTCACGTTATATTGCAGGTGTGAATGTGGTAAATTGGCCGCTTTCACGCCTTTTACTGAGCCTGGGAGCAAATTTGTATACCCGCTTGATTACCGGTTTACCAGTGCAGGACTGCACGGCGGGGTACCGTTGTTACAGAAGAGCAGTCCTGGAATGCATCGATTTAGACGAAATTCACAGCGATGGTTATTCTTTTCAAATTGAGATGACTTTCAAGACCTGGAAAAAAAACTTTCGTATTTTTGAGTTACCGATCGTGTTTACGGACCGGGTAAAAGGAAACTCAAAGATGACCCGAAAAATTATGCGTGAAGCTGCCTGGATAGTTTGGAAGCTCCGGTTTTTGGGTTTGATTGGAAAAATTAATTAATTGGGTTCAAGCTCCAGCTTGAATTATGAGCACAGCAGCAAAAACAAAATCACCTAAAAGACCTTCTGAGCCTAGAGCTCAAATATACCTCTCCATAATCATTGTCAACTACAATGTCAAAGAATTTCTTGAGCAGTGCCTCATTTCTGTTCGAAACGCACTTAAAGGAATCTCTGCAGAAATCTTAGTCATCGATAATTCGTCTTCCGATGGCAGCGCAGAGCTGATTCAAGAAAAGTTTCCAGACATTCAAATAACCGTTAATTCTAAAAATGCTGGATTCGCCAGAGCCTCTAATCAAGGATTGCAAATTGCACAAGGCGAGTTCATCGCTCTTTTGAATCCGGATACACTTGTTCAGGAAGACACCTTCTCAAAGATGCTTGATTTTTTTAAGGCCCAACCGAGAGCCGGAATGCTTGGCTGCAAGATTCTGAACCCGGACGGTTCCATTCAACTTTCTTGCCGTAGAAGTTTCCCAACTCCCTGGGTCGCGTTTACAAAACTCAGCGGCTTGAGTTACCTTTTTCCCGGAAATAGGTTTTTCGGAAAATATAATTTGACCTATCTCGACCCTGACATGTCTTATGAAGTTGAGGCGATTTCAGGATCTTTCATGATGTTACGGCGCCAGGTGCTGGAAGATGTAGGCAACCTTGACGAGTCTTTTTTTATGTACGGAGAAGATCTGGATTGGTGTTTTCGAATCCGTGAACAAGATTGGAGGGTCATCTATTTCCCGGAGACCCAGATTATTCATTTTAAAGGTGAAAGCTCCAAACGGGCTCAATTTGACAACCTTAAGCAGTTTTATATCGCAATGGAGCTGTTCGTCAAAAAGCATTTCAAACGAAAATATTTTTTCATGCCGTATTGGCTGCTTAAGGCAGCAATTTGGTTTAGGGCAGGCATATCTATCTTTATAAAGTTAATGAGCTACTTAGCCATTCCCCTGACCGATTTTGGGTTTTTGAGCCTGAGTTTGACGCTGGGAATTTTGATGCGTTTCGGTGATTTGAGCAAGTTGCCGTCGTTTATTCCGGTTATCATCTCGTACTCCTTAATTTGGCTTTTACTACTGAAACTTTTTGGGTGTTATGACAAAAGCAAATTTTCTTTTTCAAAAGCCGGAATGGCTGTGTTTATAGGATTTCTGGTGAACACCAGTTTGACCTTTTTCTTTAACCAGTATGCGTTTTCAAGAATCGTGGTTCTGGCCGGGAGCGTTTTCAGCCTGATTGCTGTGCCGGGGTGGAGACTTCTGCTCCGAGCCTTGTCACGAAACCGGTTTTTTCCCTTTAGCGAGACCCTTGGTAAAAGGTTCCTTGCCAGAAATACGATCATAGTCGGCGACCTGAAATCAGGTGAAAAGCTAATTGAAAAATTCAATTCACAAATCGACAGCGATTATAGAATTTTGGGTTTGATCAGCACGAATGGCAGGCACACAGGTAAAAATGTTGCCGGAGTGAAAGTTCTGGGCACTTTCGAGGACATAAATTTCATAATCAGAGAAAATAGTGTCCAGGAAGTAATTTTCTCAACCCATAGTCTTTCCTATGACCAAATCCTCAAGGTTATTTCCAGAACCGGAAAACAGCGCGTGAGTTTCAAATTAATTCCCAGTAACCTCGATGTCATTATAGGCAAAGCCTCAATCGACCGAATAAGTGATGTCCCACTTTTGGAGATTGATTACAAGCTTCATCAAACTGCATACCTGGCGGTAAAAAGGATGTTTGACTTTACGTTAGCATTAGTTATATTAACACTTAGTTTGCCCTTGTTTTTATATAAAAAATTTGTAACTTCTCAGGGAATGCAAAAGAAATTTGTTTATGGAGAAAAAAACAAACAAATTTTGCTTCATCAATTTTCCGGACCTGAGTCGCAAGTTACAAATAAGTTTCCGTATTTGTGGGCTGTTTTAAAAGGGGATGTGAGTTTTGTTGGCAAGGAATTGATTGAAGTTTCGGACGATTTTTCAGGAACAGCAGAAAAACCAAATTTGAAACCGGGGCTCACCGGTTTACAGCAAATCAACCGATATAAACTAATTGCCGAAGAAGACAAAGATAAATATTATCTTTACTACATGAAAAATTATTCACCATTATTAGACATCGAAATTCTTTTGAAGGCCTTTTTTCAAAACCGGAATAAACATGACTGATTACGTTTTAGAATTCGAAAAGCCGATAATTGAGCTTGAAAAACGAATCAAGGGAATGAAGGAGTTATCGGAAAACGAAAGTGTTGGGCTCTCAGAGGAAATTGGGCGTTTAGAAGAAAAAGCTTCCAAACTTCGCGAGGAAATTTATTCAAAATTAACCCGGTGGCAGCGCGTACTTTTGGCGCGGCACCCACAGCGCCCGTACACTCGTGATTATATTGAATATATGACTGACAGTTTTTTTGAGATTCACGGTGACCGTGCTTTCGGGGACGATCCGGCAATCGTCGGCGGAATTGCGAGAATAGGAAGCAGAAAAGTGGTGATTATCGGTCAACAAAAAGGCCGGACCACCAAACAGAAGCTGCACCGAAATTTCGGAATGATGCACCCTGAGGGGTATCGAAAAGCGTTGCGAATTATGAACCTCGCAGCAAAGTTTAAACGGCCCATTATTTCACTGATTGATACGCCGGGAGCCTTTCCTGGTATTGGAGCGGAAGAGCGGGGGCAGGCGGAAGCAATTGCGCGTAATTTATTGGAGATGTCTCATCTGCCGGTACCGATTATCATCGCAGTTATCGGTGAGGGAGCGTCCGGAGGTGCTTTGGGCATAGGTATTGGCGATCGCATTTTGATGTTGGAGAATACGTGGTATTCCGTTATCTCGCCAGAGGGCTGTGCCGCAATTTTGTGGCACGACAGCACCAAGGCTGAACAGGCAGCCGAAGCTTTAAAGCCAACGGCGCCCGATTTATTGGAGTTGGGAGTCATCGATAAGGTTGTAAGGGAGCCAATTGGAGGCGCACATCAAAATTATGACGAAGCGGCTAAATTACTGCGTGAGTCAATCGAAGTTGAACTGACGGAATTAGAAAAGTTGTCCCCGGAGCAACTTGTCGATGCACGAATTGAAAAATACTCAAACATGGGTTTTTACGAAGAGTAACTGAAGGGTAGATTGAAATGCTCGATAAAGAACTCCTTGATATTTTAGCCTGTCCAAAATGTAAAGGCGATTTAGAATACGATCAGGAAAATAAAAAACTGATTTGTAATAGTTGCCGTCTTAAGTACGATATCAAAAACGATATTCCAATTATGCTTATTGATGAAGCCGAGAAGTTTTAGGTTGTCCAAACTCCAAATTCGGCTTAACTGTCTTAATTAAAAACAACTTGACTCTTTTTATATTTTATTGTAAATTGGCCAGAATTTTTCGAGTAGGGTTTGAATGAAACGTCATCTGGTTTTTAGGAGTCAAGTCATCTTATTACGTGACTTCAAAATTTTTAAGGTAATTAAAATAAGCCCTATCTTGAATGAAAAACGAGGGCTTTTTTAATGCCGTATCGTGTACAATTACAGAACTTTGAAGGCCCTTTAGATCTGCTTCTGTTTTTGATTAAAAAAAACGAAGTCGAGATCTACGATATTCCGGTTGCGGATATTACGCAACAATATCTGGAATATCTGAATATGATTGAACTCCTAGACTTGGACAATGCCAGTGAGTTCGTATTGATGGCGGCAACTCTTATTCGAATCAAAGCGCAAATGCTGTTGCCAAAACCGGAATTAGAGGATGATGAAGAAGCTGAGGATCCGCGAGAAGAGCTGGTAAGAAGACTACTCGAGTACCAGCGCTACAAAGAAGTTGCCTGGGAGATTTCGGATTTGGAAAAAGAGCAGCGGCAGCATTTTGCAAGAAGCGATTATAGTTTTAACTTTGAAGATGACCAGGATCTTGAAGAAGAAGAGCTGTTGGGCAAGGAGGTCTCGATATTTGATTTAATGTCGGTATTTGCCGAGGTAATAAAAAGGATTCCGCCCCGCACAGAGCACATTGTCGAACAAATTTCGGTAACGATTGAAGAACAGGCGGAAGTGATTATGGCCCTGCTAGAAAAGCAGGAACGAGTCTTATTGACCGAGATGTTGCAGAAAATAAAAGAGAGAATTGTCGTGATTGTGACTTTTATTGCCCTTCTTGACTTGGTGAAAAGTAAACAGTTGCAATTAAATCAGAATAACCCTTTCGCTGAAATTTGGATTAGAAAGATTTGATGGATCATGATTTTCAAAAGCAAATCGTTGAGGCGTTAATATTTGCAAGCGATGTTCCGATTTCAGCGAAAAAGATAGCTGATTTTGAAGAAGCGTTAGATACAAGAAAAATCAAGAAGATAGTCGAGGAGCTCAATTCCGACTATCAAAAAAGTAAAAGAGCATTTTTTATAGCAAACGTCGCCGGTGGATTCCAATTAAACACACGGAAGGATTTTACACCCTGGCTTAAGAAGCTTTTCAAAGGCCGACTCAGGACGAGGTTAAGCCAGGCCAGCTTGGAATCTCTGGCGATTATTACGTTTAAGCAACCCCTAAGCCGGGTTGAGGTTGACGCGATTCGGGGTGTAAACTCAAGCGGTGTAGTAAAAAATCTCCTCGAAAGAAACCTGATTTGCCTTGCCGGACGGTCAGATGGTCCTGGCAAACCGCTACTCTACGGAACCACGAAAGAGTTTCTGCGCTATTTTGGCATCAATGATATTGCCGATTTACCCAAACCCAAGGAAATTGAGGAGATCATGGGTAAGTTGGATCAGGAAGAAGGAATTAGCGAAAGCATTCTGGAGACTTTAACGGAAATGGAGCCCTCTGAGGAGGAAAGCAATCACAAAGATGATTCGACTGAATAAATATTTGGCAGATTGTGGAATAGGCTCCCGGCGTAAATGCGATCAGTTTATTTTCGAGGGTAAGGTCGCGGTTAATGGCAATATTGAAAGCCGCCTCGGAATCAAAATAAATGAAATTACAGACACTATAAAGTTCAACGGTAACTTGCTAAAACCGGTTAAACGCTTCGAATATATTATTTTAAATAAACCGAAAGGGTTTGTAACCACCGCTTCTGATGAAAAAGGACGCAAGACCGTTTTAGAGTTGGTGAATTCAAAAATTAGGCTGTTCCCGGTTGGACGTTTAGATATCGATACAAACGGCCTCCTGCTTCTAACAAACGACGGCGACTTAACTTATAAGTTGACTCATCCAAAATTTGAGGTGGATAAGATTTACGACGTCAGGTTGGATCGCAATTTGGAACCGGCGGATAAGAAAATACTGGAATCCGGAATTGATTTGGAAGAAGGCACAACTTCAAAGTGTACAATTAAATTTCCAACCCCGGGAGATAGAAGCCGGGTAAAAATGACTTTGCACCAGGGATGGAAACGTCAGGTGCGAAGAATGTTTGATAAATTTGATTACAAAGTTTTAATGCTAAAAAGGGTAGGCTTGGCTTTTTTAAACCTTCAGGGTTTGAAGGCAGGAGCCTCACGCAGCCTGGCCCCTAAGGAAGTCGAGCAATTAAAGAGGGTTTGTTAATGGATGTTAAGGGCAAAAAAATCATGGTGCTCGGCGGTTGGGGATTGGTAGGATTTGCCATTTGCCGAAACATTTTAGAAGAAGAACCTGGTGAGCTAATCGTCCATTCTTTAGACGAATGGGAAGCGAATGAGGCTTGTGAGAAACTAAAAAAAAACAATCTTGCCAATACAAAAATAACACCGAATTGGGGTAATATGTTCGTGCGCGAGGCCATGCAAGGGTTGAGTCGCGTAGAAATTTTAGAGAATTCTCAATATCGGGCGTGGTTGATTGAAGACGGTTTGGATGATTTGACTGAGGAAATACTACAGCGGTCTTATCTTTTCCAGGTCGTAAGTAGCGTCCGTCCGGATATTTTGATTGACTGCGTCAATTCGGCAACAGCAGTCGCTTACCAGGACGTCTTTACAGGCTACTACAATTTAAAAGGCGAGTTGAAACAATTTAAAGAAAAGAAGGTTTATTCTGACACGCTTGTTTCCGAAGTTGAGAAGATTCTGTGCACGCTTTACATACCGCAGCTAATCCGGCATGTGCAGATTCTGTACGAGGCAATGCGACGCTCGAAAACCGGATTCTACCTCAAAATCGGAACGAGCGGTACGGGTGGGATGGGTTTAAATATCCCTTATACCCATTCTGAAGAGAAGCCTTCCCGAACTTTGTTAAGTAAATCTTCTGTAGCCGGCGCCCACAGTTTGCTCTTATTTCTCATGGCACGCACACCGGACGCACCGATTACAAAAGAAATTAAACCAACTGCGGCAATTGCCTGGAAAAAGATTGCTTATGGTGAAATAAAACAGGGCAGCCACAGTGTCGAATTGTATGATTGCCCACCTGAAAATGCGCTTACGTTAGATGGCCACCTCGATAAAAATGGACCGCAAAATTGGGTTAAACTCGATGGTAAAGTTCTCAAATCAGTCTACGTTGATACCGGTGAAAACGGCACTTTTTCATACGGTGAGTTTTCCGCGATTTCTTCTTCCGGACAGATGGAGCTTGTGACTCCTGAAGAGATTGCCAAAAGCGTAGTCTACGAAATCAAAGGCGGTAACACCGGGCATGACGTCATTAATGCTTTGGATAATGCGACTATGGGGCCTACATATCGCGCCGGTCTCATGCGCCAACATGCTCTGACGAAAATGCAGAAATTGATGGCAGAAAATAACTGTGACAGCATAGCCTTTGAACTTTTGGGACCACCGCGTTTAAGCAAACTTTTATATGAGGCACATTTGTTTAAAAAGGTTTGCGGTAGCATGGAAAAGTTACGTGACACCGATGCAGCAAGAGTGTCAGGTCAGCTCGAAGATTTGATATCAAATGACGCGGAACTTAGATCGTCCATTTTATCAATTGGTATCCCGATTCTTATGAAGGACGGAAAAAATTTGCTGCGCGGGCCAATTATCAAAATTCCCGCTTACCGGGGAGAAAATAAATTCACGATTAATCCGGAAGCGATTGATATTTGGGCGAAAGATGGCTGGGTTGATTTGAGGCCTAGCAATGTAGCTTTCTGGCAGCAGAGAATGAATCAAATTTTTGATGAAATCGAATCTGTCCCGGCGGATGACACCAGTTCACAATTTGTTAGAGATCGCACTTATTGGCTTGAAGATGACGAGATAGATATTGGTAAGGTCGTTGGATGGATTTTCTCCAATGAGGAACAGGGACTGAGGATGAAAGACTAAATGAGATGCTTTATTGAAAAAAAGAGTAGTCATTGCGATTGATGGGCCAGCGGGGTCAGGGAAGAGCACCATTGCAAGACTGGTTGCGAAAAAACTAAAGATTTTGTATGTTGACTCTGGGGCAATTTACCGTGCTTATACGTTGCAATATTTACGGGAAGGAATTAAACTGGAGGACCAGAAGGCCCTGTCGGCTTTTCTGGAACGGCTGACAATTAATTTGGAAAATGGGGAAACAGGTACTCAGGTATTTGTAAATGGAGAAAACGTCTCAAGAGAAATTCGATCTTCGGAGGTGACTGCAAGCGTTTCTTCAATTTCCGAAAACACGAGCATTCGGGACAGAGTCACACGAAAATTGAGGATTGAAACCGAACATAATTCTGTCGTGATGGATGGCAGGGACATCGGCACAGTGGTATTTCCGGATGCGGAACTAAAGATTTTCTTAACAGCTTCGATAGATGAACGTGCCAGGCGCAGAAAGAATGACTTAAAATCACCAGGTGTTGAAACTGATTTGGGAAAAATTAAGAACGATATTCAAAGAAGAGATAAGCATGATTCGGAACGCAACCTCGCGCCACTACAGAAGCCGGATGCCGCAATTCTCTTAGATACAACGAATTTAACAATTGACGAGTGTGTTGATTTTATTGTAAAAAAGGCAATAGGTTTAGAAAAAAGTGTTTGAGTATGTTCGCATTCAAGTTTTCAAGATAACTCTAAAATGGGTTTTCATTCAGCACTTCAAATATTAACTCTTGAACACGAACCAAACTTTGTCTATAAGCAAAAACAAATACATTAAGGAGGTACTTTTTCATGTCAACTAACACTGATCAATTTCCTGAAAAGGAAAACGAATCAAACCAAATGGAAGGAGGAGAAACTGCGGTAGCGGAAAAGGTCGAAAACAATAAGAAATCAGCTGATTCTAAAAAATCCGCTGAGAAAACTTATACTTTTGAGGAGCTTGCGGATGAGCAAGAATACCCGGAAGATGAATTTAAAGAAATGGTGAATCTCTACGAGCAAACACTCACCGATTTTGTTGAAGGAGAAATGGTCATTGGCAAGGTTCTGGCAGTCAACGATAAAGATGTGGCTGTGGATATTGGTTTTAAATCAGAAGGTATAATCCCAATCGAAGAATTCAACGATCCGAAAGCGATCCAGATTGGAGATGATATCGAGGTATTTCTTGATAACGTCGAAAATAAGGATGGTCAGCTTGTCCTTTCAAAAAAGAAAGCCGATTTTCTACGAGTATGGGAGAAAATTATCCAGTGTCATGACGAAAACGAAATCCTTGAAGGCACTTGCATGCGTAGAATTAAGGGCGGAATTGTGGTTGACTTGATGGGAGTTGACGCTTTTCTCCCAGGCTCTCAAATAGATGTAAAACCAATTCGGGATTTTGATGCGGTAATTGGCAAAACAATGGATTTTAAAATTGTTAAAGTAAACGAGCTCCGCAAAAATATCGTGGTTTCGCACCGGGCTCTGGTCGAGGAAGGCATGAAAGAGCAGCGCGCCCAGATCCTTGAGAATCTCGAGAAAGGACAGGTACTCGAAGGCACAGTTAAAAACATCACAGATTTCGGAGTCTTTATCGATCTGGGAGGGGTTGACGGACTGCTCCACATTAATGATCTCGCCTGGGGTCGCGTAGGTCATCCTTCCGAAGTTGTTGCGCTTGACGAAAAGATAAATATCCAGATTTTGGATTTTAATGAAGATAAAAATCGGATTTCTTTGGGATTGAAACAGCTTCAGCCTCATCCGTGGGACGATGTAAAAGATAAATATAAGGAAGGCGAAATTATCAAAGGAAAAGTTGTGAACATTTCCGATTATGGTTCATTTATCGAGCTGGAAAAAGGAGTGGAAGGTTTAATTCACATTTCCGAGATGTCCTGGACGCAGCATATTAAGCATCCCTCCAAGATTCTTTCTTTGGGTGAAACCGTTGAAGCTAAAATACTTAATCTCGATTTCGAGGGCCGAAAGATTTCCTTAGGGTTGAAGCAGCTTGAGCCCGATCCCTGGAGCGATATCGACGTCAAGTATCCGGTCGAATCGAAGCAGAAAGGAATCGTGCGAAATTTAACTAATTTTGGCGCTTTCGTTGAGTTGGAAGAGGGGATAGACGGATTGATTCACATTTCCGATCTTTCTTGGACAAAAAAAGTTAGGCATCCGGGTGAGGTGGTCAAGAAAGGGGACGAAGTCGAAGTCATGGTTCTAAAAATGGACAAAGGCAATCGCAGAATTTCCCTCGGTTATAAACAGACAATGGAAAATCCGTGGGATAATTTTGAAAAAGCTTATAAGCTGGAAACAATAACCAAAGCCAAGATTGTACGCATGATTGAAAAAGGCGTCATTGTTGAGTTGCCTGAAGTTGTTGATGGATTTGTGCCTCTCTCGCAATTAAAGAAAGAAGGCATTCAAAAACCCTCTGATGCATATCAGGTTGGTGATGAATTAGAGCTTTTTGTAATCGAGTTCAACAAAGAGAATAAAAAGATTATCTTGTCCGAAAAACACGCAGTCCAAGGTGAGAAAGGCAAACCGGAGCTTGCGGTCGATGACAAAGAAGCGATTGCCGAATTTGAGAAGGAGATTTCAGCACCTGGGTCAGCCGGAGTAAAGAGGGATTCCAAAGCAAATTCAAGCAGAGTGCTGGCGGACAAAGCGGCGGCGGCAACAGAAGCCAGGGTTGAAACTCCGGCAGAAGTAACAGAAGCACCTGAAGCAGCAAAGGCTGAAGTTTCGGAGGAGACTGCGGATGAAGCAACTTCCGATGAACCTGAATCCACAAAGGATAAAGCGGAGGCGGCAACAGAAGCCATGGTTGAAACTCCGGCAGAAGTAACAGAAGCACCTGAAGCAGCAAAGGCTGAAGTTTCGGAGGAGACTGCGGATGAAGCAACATTTGATGAAGCTGAATCCACAAAGAGCGAAGAAGAAGCTGAAACTAAATCCGCTAAATCGAAGGAAAAGGAAGGAGAAGAAGAGACGGATTAGCTTGAAAAATAGGTGCTAAGCGCATTTGATACTGAAATAAGGAAAATGCAATGTGGGCAGTTAAGTGGTTTTTAGCCGTTATCTTGATTTTGATGGTTTTCGGATTCGCACTCCAAAATAATAATGTCGACCATAAAGTTTCTGTAAACTTTGTGACCTGGGAGTACACTGCTGTACCGTTGTGGTTGGTAATTTATGCCTCTTTCGGGTTCGGTGTCTTATTCTGGTTGATCGTTTCTGTGTTCCAAGTTCTGCAATTTAAAAGTGAAATTCGCCGTCTGAATAAAAGCCAAAACGAATTGCAGATCGAGCTTGATAATCTCAGGAATCTTCCAATTGGAGAGGATGACACCGGTTTTAATATCAAAGAAGAAACATAGTTGTCTAAAATGGATTTCACCGTAATTTTAATTTTTGTGGTTTTGAGTGCTATTACGGCGCTGATGATGATTTTTGTTTTCAGAAAGAGATCCGCTGCCGGCCTCGAAGATGCATCTTCGGATTATGCAGAAGGCCTGAATTTACTTTTGGCAGGCGACACGGAAAAGGCCTTGAAAAAATTCAAAGAGGCCGTTACAAAGAATAGCCAGAATATTGACGCTTACTTAAAAATTGGTGATATTCTTCGGGAATCGGGTCAATTCGATCGCGCTGTAAACGTCCACAAATATTTGACTGTTCGTACCACACTAACTGCGAAGCAGAAGAGGGAAATTTATCAAAGTTTGGTAATGGATTATCAAGCTGCGCAGGAATACGATAAAGCTTTTGATGTGTTGGGCAAAATTATTTCTGAGGATAAGAATAACACCTGGGCTCATGAAATGAAGTTAAAGCTTTACGAGCAAAAAGAAGAATGGGAGGATGCCTTTCAGGTTTACAAAAATCTCAAAAAAATAAGCAAGGAATTTAAAAACGGTAGATTGGCACTTTACAAAGTTCAGGAAGGGTTGAAGTTGAGTAAGAATGGCAAAGAAAAAGATGCCCAAGCTCGATTTCGCGACGCCATCAAAATTGATTCCCAAAGCCCTCCTGCCTATATTTACCTTGCCGACTCTTATCGGAATGAAGATCGAAAAGAGGATGCGCTAAAAGTTTTGAAGCAATTCGTGGAAAAGGTACCTTCACAATCTTTTCTGGCGTTCGAGCTTATAAAAGAGTTGCTTTATGAGGGTGGCGTTTACGGTGAAATCGAAAATTTTTACCTTGAAATAATCAACAGCCAGCCGGATAACCATGAAGCTAAATTAGCGCTTGCGGAAAATTATAAGAAAAAAGGTGAAATCGAAAAAGCCGTTAATCTATGTTCGAGTATTTTGGAAAGCGACCCCTCAAATAAAGCGGCGAAACAATATTTGATCCGCCTTTATCATCATACTGGCCAAAAAGATGAAGCCCTGAATTTAGCCATAGAGTTAATCGAAGCATCTTCAAAACACAAGGAGAAGTTCAGATGTAGTAAGTGTCGGCATGAATCTGACAAGCCATTTTGGAGGTGCCCCGGCTGTTTTGAATGGGAGACAGCAATTCAAAATTAAGAGTACAAATAGCCTAAGAAGTTAGTTGTGTTATGTAAATAATCTATTTTCCGACTCTCTTTGAACTGATGAATTTAAAGTCAAATTATTCTCGTAAATCTAAGAGATATGTAATTTGACTTTTTCTTTTTCTATGAAAACCGTACTTACTACTACTCTTTTATTCTTCCTGTTTTGTGCAAACTATCTTTTTGCGCAAAAACCTCAATTCGATTTAAATCGGACCCTGAAGTCTTATAAACCTTCTGAAATCAAACAAAAAGTGGCAGCATTCGTTGATGAAAATAAAGGTACGCCTCTGGCTCTTTATTTGGAAGCGCTTACGGAAGCTAATGCACAGCAGGCAGTTGATAAATATATAGAACTCTTCACAAAATTTCCAAGTTCTCTGCAAGCGGAAGAGGCAACATTTAGAGTAGGTCAGTATTATTTTTCCCGGGGATTATATATTGCCGCCAGAAAATATTTCCTGGGACTGATTGAAAAATATCCTCAAACCGAATATGAAGATGATTCTATGTATTTTGCTGCTATATGCTTGATGGCTGCGAGAAAATATGAATCCGTTAGTGCTGAATTGCAAAAGTTTTTAACTAAACATCCCAGATCGCCGTTTTCGAAATTAGCGAAAGAAGACCTTAAGGAAATTAAATCGGCTGCAAAAAACAAAATTGTTAAACAAAAACCAAAAGATTCAAAAGGTCGACTTACTTTGCAAATAGGCGCATTTTCGCAAATTAATAACGCCTTAAATTTCCGTAACGATTTTTCCAAATTAGGGGTTTCCACAGAGATTCGCAAAAAAAAAAGAAACGGAGTCACCATTTACACGGTGACAGTTGGCTCATTTGATACCCGTGAATCTGCCGAGAGGTTTGGTATTAAATTCCAAAAAAAGTACGACAAGCCATACCGGATTATTAGTAAGAATTAAACACCCAACTCTATTTCCATGATCGCTGTAAAAGATGCAATTGAGATGACATTAAACGAGGCCACCCGGTTAGGTGCTGCGGAGGTTGATCTCAAAGATGCATCAGGTTACATCCTGGCTGAAGATATTTTTTCCGATATCGACATGCCTCCTTTTGAAAAATCTTCAATGGATGGTTATGCGTTTAAAGCCGCTGATTGTCAAAATAATTCGACGGTTTTAGACGTAGTGGGTTCTATCCCCGCCGGAGTCTATCCAGATTTTGAAATCGAAAAAGGACAGGCAGCTAAGATTATGACGGGTGCACCGCTGCCGGAAGGTGCCGATAGCGTCCAGATGGTTGAGAAAACTCAAGCCATCGGCGAAAATAAGGTTACAATTTTAGAACCGGTTCCGTTAGGAAGAAACGTCGCCAGAAAAAGTGAGATCATTAAAGCAGACTCTAAGGTGCTCTCAAAAGGAACATTTATTAGTCCGGCCGTCGCCGGTGCCCTGGCAACTGTAGGTAAAGCAACGGTCAGCATTTTTAAGAGACCGAAAGTCGGCATTCTGATTACCGGCGACGAACTGGTCGAAATTAATAGAAAGCCAGAAGCCGGCCAAATCAGAAATAGCAACGGTTATTCGCTACATAGTCAGGTGGTTGAGTCTGGGGCATTGCCTGAGCTGTTCGGAATAGCGCCGGATAATATTGAGTATTTAAATGAAAGCATTGAGCTTGGATTAGAAAAAGATGTGCTGTTGATTTCCGGCGGTGTTTCTATGGGAGATTATGATTTTGTCGAAGATGTTATGCTGAAACATGGTTTAAAAATATTTTATGACAAGGTTAATATCAAACCGGGAAAGCCAACGGTTTTTGGCCGAACCTCCGAGACACTCGTTTTCGGTTTGCCGGGGAATCCGGTTTCGGCCAGCACCATTTTCGAAGTTATCGTCCGGCCTGTCCTGCGTAAGATGATGGGGTTTTCATATTTACACAATGTCAAAACGAAGGCCACATTTGAAAAAAAATATGCCACCAAAACTAAGCGAGAGAACTATCAGCTGGCCTGGACTTTTTTACGAGACAATTTTTTTTGTACAACTGCCATTCAATCGAAGGGCTCTGCAGATGTAGTAGCGTTTGCAAAAAGTAATTCATATTTGATTACCACTCACGAAAAACAAGAATTTAACCCGGGCGATACGGTTGATGTGATGTTGCGTCCTGAATTCTGGAAAAGTGGTGGGATTCAAGGCTTGGTAAATTAAATGCTGAAAATAAAATATCTCATTTTTTTTTTAATTCTCCTGCCTTTTCAAGCACGGGCTCAGCTCACTGTTGATGTTGTTTACCCCCGTCAAGAGCAAGTTGTTAATGCGTCAGATTCTACGTTTATTTTTGGCTCAGCTAGTGATCCGACCGCCCGAGTTTTTGTAAATAATCTACCAATACGGATGTATCCTAATGGCGCCTTCATTGGCGTTGTTCCAGTTACGCCCGGAGATTTTTCATTTAGATGCGTTGCTAAAACACAATCGGATTCGGCGGAAGTTGTTATTAACGTTGTCATTCCCACTTATTTAACCACGAGCCCGGATGATACCATTGCAATTGACAGTACTTACTTTTTACCGAGCCAGTATATTGAACTTCGCGCCGGCGACTATTTTGAAGTTGCATTTAAGGGCACGCCCGGCCTGACAGGTTCTTTTACCATCCCGGGTGTAATTGAAAATGCTGAGATGGTGGAAGCGCCGCCCCGGAAAGGACATGATTGGGGAGAATCTGTATTTGGAGTTGGCAAATCTTCGCCGCTCCCGGAAGTTGCCGGAATATACCGTGGCGGTTTTTTTATCAAGCAAGGAATTGAGATTGACACCGCGGAGGTCGCCTTTGAATTGCGCGGAACCAATGGAATCAATGCAACTGCGATTGCTCCCGGAAGATTGACGGTTCGTATTGACACCATCCCGAATATTGCTGTGCTTACAGAAGAATTGACCGTGGCTCGAGCGGGAGCCGGATTGGGTTATCAAATGTTTTTACCCGATGGCGTGAAATTGTGGATTACCGGCAAGAAAGGAGCTTATTATCGTGCTCATTTAAATAGCTTGGAGGATATCTGGGTCCCTGAAGGTAACTTGAGATTTCTGTCTTCAGGAACGCCGATTCCATCCAGCACGATCGAACTTGTTAGGTCGCGGAGCATGGATAGAAAAGTCAAAGTTACATTTCACTTGCGCGAGAGATTACCATTTAAGATTACTCAACTAAACGATCCTTCTGCGTTAGTTGTTTCCATTTACGGTGCGATTTCAAATACGGATTGGATAAGGTACGACTTCGACGATCCGATGATTCGGGAAATGAGCTGGTCACAACCTGCTAATGGTGTTTATGAAGTAAAAATTCTACTCGACCAAAAGCAGCAATGGGGGTACAATCCGTATTATGACGAAACGAACCTGGAAGTTGAAATAAAAAGACCCCCGACAAAATTTTCACTAAAGAACATGACGATCTGCATTGACCCCGGGCATGGTCCGGATGACGGAGCCGTTGGCCCAAGCCGCTTTAAAGAAAAAGACGCCAACATGCAATTATCTTTAGCCTTGAAAGAAAAATTGGAAAAAAAAGGAGCAAAAGTTTTTTTAACTCGAAAAAATCATCATGGGGCAGGTCTCGGGGTTAGAACAAAATTGGCCGCTTTTGTGCAGGCGGATGTTTTGCTCAGCATTCATCACAATGCGCTCCCGGATGGTGTGAACCCTTTTACAAGCAGAGGCAGCAGCACTTATTATTATCATCCCCAAAGCCATGCTTTGGCGGCGGCGATTCAGAATAGGTTGCTGAAGAAATTAAAATTACCAAACTTTGGCCTTTATTACGATAATTTGTCGGTATGTAGAATTCCGCAAATGCCCGCGGTACTAATAGAGCCCGCTTTTATTATGCACCCGGAGGAAGAAATGGAAATTAGATCTCAGAAGTATAAACAAAATGCAGCGGATGCCATAGTAGGTGGTTTGGAAGATTTTTTAAAACAGGCAAAAAGGAATTTATAAAGAGGTGATACTATGTTTGGCAGTAAATTAGACATTGGCCTGATTTCCTTAGTCGTACTATTTGCGATGTTAAATTGTACAACCTCGAAAAACGGTGTTCCGATGCAAGATTCTGAAAGGCTTGAAAAAATTTATGTCGATAAAGTTGATTCCGGGCCGAGCATTTCTGAAGCTGAAAAGTTACAGGTGAATGTTAGCGGGAATTTGCCCTCGCCTGCCTACACATTTGAGCGCTTCGACGTCAAAGTGAAAGGAAAAGTCGTTGAAATTATACCACTAGCCAAATTTGATGCGGATAAAATGGTGGTCCAGGTCCTGGTGCCATTTCAGGAGGTTTGCTCGGTTGAAAATCTGAAACCCGGGACGTATAACATTCAAGTCCATGGTCGTGGCGACACAGTTGTAAAAGCTGAAAGTATTCATGTTAAGAAGTAAAATTTAATCAAAACAACAGGTGCCCTTTTGAGCAAAGTAGGTTTTTATTTCCACAATGATTACTTGAAACACAAAACGGGCTCCGGCCATCCTGAACGCCCAGAACGACTGCAAGATCTTACCCAGCATTTAAAAGAAACCGATATTTTCGCAAAGTTGACTCATTTTTCTCCCGGTACCTGTGAAGTTGACCGAATTAAAGAAGTTCATCCTGGACATTATATTGAAACTATAAAAAACGCTTGCAAAAACGGATCACATTATTTAGATTCTGATACGGTCGTTTGTGAAGACTCATATGAGATTGCCCTTTTAGCCGCCGGAGCTGCGACAAATGCATGCGATTCAGTCATGAAGGGAAAGGTGGAATGCGCCTTTTGTGCAGTTCGGCCACCAGGTCATCATGCTGAACCTGGCAGGGCGATGGGATTTTGTTTGTTTAATAATGTGGCCATTGCTGCAAAATATTTACAGAATCATCATTCGATTAAGAAAATCTGCATTATTGATTGGGATGTTCACCACGGTAACGGTACTCAAAATGCATTTTATGATGATCCGACAGTTTTTTACATTAGTATTCATCAGCATCCGTTGTATCCCGGCACGGGATTAGCTGAAGAGAAGGGTCATGGTGAGGGAGAAGGAACCACCTTAAACTTTCCTTCACCTGCCGCCTTTAGCGATAAAGAATACTTGCAGATATTTGAGAATGACATCACCAATGCGGTCAGCGAATTTAAGCCTGAATTTATTTTGGTTTCAGCCGGCTTTGATGCACACCGAAACGATCCTCTTGCAAATATGAATGTCTCTGAAGAAGGCTTTGCACGTATGACCCGAGTCATACTGGATTTGTCCAGGGAGTTTTGCAGGGGAAGAATGGTTTCGGTTTTAGAAGGCGGATATGATTTAGATGCTCTGTCGGGAAGCGTAGAACATCACTTGCGAGAAATGTTAGAATAAGATATTGAATTTGTGATTTATAAAGGACTCTTATAGAGTGATTGAATTTGAGAAAAATATTGGACTAAAACCGGGCGACACCTTTGCGCTTCTCGAGGTAAGAAAAGAGATGATAGAAAGTCAAATTATCAATCGAGGCGTGAAAAACCCGGTAGTGCTCAAAGCCTTAGAAAAGGTGCCTCGGCACAGGTTTGTGAATGAGAGTTTAGAAAACTCGGCTTATGACGATGCTCCGTTGCCGATTGGAGAGGGGCAAACGATTTCACAGCCATTTATTGTCGCATATATGACCGCCGCTTTAGAACTCAAGGGCAACGAAAAAATTCTGGAGGTCGGCGCAGGGTCAGGCTATCAAGCGGCGGTTTTATCTGAAATTGTTGAACACGTTTATACAATTGAAATCAATGAAAATCTTACCATTGATGTATCAAGACGGTTGAAAAAAATGGGCTGCAATAACGTTTCACTGAGATTTGGGAATGGCTATAAAGGCTGGCCCGAACACGCTCCTTTTGATGGCATCATTGTAACTGCAGCACCGGACTCGATTCCCCAGTCCTTAATTGAACAACTGAAAATCGGCGGCAAAATGGTTGTTCCTATAGGTAAGACTAATCAGGATTTGATTGTGGTTACTAAATTCCCGGACGGATCTGTTGAAAAAGAATCACGCATTCCAGTCCGATTTGTCCCGATGATTCGTGAAACCGAAAAGGAAGAATAGTGCTAAATGAGCAAATTGATTACGGAGCGTGATGTAATTGATGCCCATAGAAAGCAGAAAACAGAACTGGTCGTTGCGGCAAACGGCATTGTGACTCCTTCTGCGCAAGACGCGGCCGCTATTCGCGGAATTAGGATTTTAAAAAAAGAAATTGCTAAGACTTCTTCGGAACCTCAACTCTCCCCCCAGGTTCAATTCTCAGGAAAAATAATTATTGGCTCAGATCACGGCGGTTTTGAGCTGAAAGAGATACTCAAAGATTATATAACTGAGTTGGGGTTGGAATTCGATGATTTGGGCACGCATTCAACGGAATCCGTGGACTACCCTGACTTTGCTTATGCAGTTGCTGAAAAAGTTACCAATGACGCGGGATTATTAGGTATCATTGTAGACGGAGCGGGTGTCGGTTCGGCAATGGCAGCGAATAAGGTTCGCGGAATTCGTGCTGCATCGTGCCAGGATACCTACACTGCCAGGAATAGCCGCCTTCATAACAACGCAAATGTCTTAACTCTCGGAAGCAGGTCTCTTGGAGTCGATGTTGCTAAAGAAATCGTAAAAGTCTGGCTTGAAACCCGCTTTGAAAGTGGCCGCCATAAAGCCCGGGTTGATAAAATTATGGCAATTGAAAAAAAACTTAAGGTTTGAGTGATTTCAAATTCTCCTTAGTCTGTTCGCCGCCTTAAGTAAGCAGGCACATCGAGATCACCGTTAGTTCTCTTCTCCAAAGCTTCTTCTTTCACAAGTTCAATAGTTTCCGGTTCGTTCTCAGGTTCCGGTTTTTCATGAATGCGCTGATAAGTTGGTATGGCGAGATCTGACAGGGGGTTGTCTGAATATTCAAGGAATTTTTTTCTGCCATTGTTGAGTGAACTCAGTTTGCCATTATGATTAAATCCGGTTGCAATTACCGTAACTCGCATCTCTTCGTCTAACTGTTTATCGACGACTGCTCCAAAGATAATATTTGCTTCTGAACCAACGGCTTCTGAGATCACACTGGTGGCGTCGTTGACTTCATGCAACGTCATATTCTCCCCCCCGGTCACGTTAACCAGCACCCCTAGAGCGCCCTGAATGGAGACGTCTTCAAGGAGGGGGCTGGAGATGGCTTGCTGAGCTGCTTCTAAAGAACGGTTCTCCCCGGAGGCAAACCCGGAACCCATCAACGCGTCGCCCATTTCCGACATGACTGTGCGCACATCCGCAAAGTCGAGGTTAATCAATCCGGGAATGGCAATTAAATCGGAGATACCCTTGGTCGCCTGCAGAAGCACGTCGTCGGCAATTTGAAAGGCGGAATTCAACGGCGTGTCTTTGGGCACAACAGACAGAAGTCTTTGGTTCGGTATCACGATGAGCGTATCTACACGGTCTTTTAATTCAGCGATTCCTTCTTGTGCGCGTTTCATTCGTTTCGGGCCTTCAAACATAAAAGGTTTGGTTACAATTCCAACTGTTAATGCGCCCAGATCTTTGGCAATTTCTGCAACAATTGGCGCGGCGCCGGTTCCGGTGCCGCCACCCATTCCGGCGGTTACAAAAATCATATCAGCATCGGACAATGCTTCAAAGACGGTTTCCCGGTCTTCTTCAATCGCTCTTCTTCCGGTTTCAGGGTTGGCACCGGCTCCGAGGCCTTTGGTTAATGCACAACCGACTTGTATGCGGGAGTTGGCCCGGCACATTTCGAGTGCTTGCAAATCGGTATTGATGGTTAAGAATTCAACGCCGCTTAATTTTGCCTCTATCATGCGGTTGATAGCATTGCCGCCTGCACCGCCAACGCCAACAACTTTCATTTTTGCTGTTGCGGAGTGGCTTTCGTCAAATGCAAATCTTAAGTTCATGGCTTTACTCCCATTTTGTTCAAAGAGTTCAAGTTGTTGTTTTGGGTTTCCCATTATCTCGAGCCAAAATTTTAAGCAATGTACCGACCGTTAAACCACTTGCGCATTCTCCCCATAATCCATGGAAACAAACCCTGTTCATTATCACCAAGAAATTCATCACCTTTGTGTTTGATTCCATAGTGAACCAGCCCGACGCCGGTTGCGTGAATGGGGCTTTGTGCTAAGTCGGTTAGACCGTTAAATTTATTTGGCACGCCCAATTTAACACTCATATCAAAAATTTCTTCTGCAAGTTCAACCGTACCCTCTAATAAAGAGCCGCCGCCGGTGAGGACCAAACCCGCACTCATCAGATGAACATAGTTCGATTTCTTGATTTCGCGATGAGCCAGAGTCAGAATCTCCTCCATTCTCGGTTGGATAATATCGACGAGATAAGCTTTAGAGAGCCGTCTTTCCGGACGTCCGCCGACTCCGGGCACTTCGATTGTTTCATCACGGAAACCCGGTTTTCGAATTGCGCAGCCGTGCTGTATTTTTATGTTTTCCGCCTGGTCAACTGGTGTGCGCAGCCCAAGGGCCAGATCATTGGTGATACTTTTGCCCCCGAGACCAACTACGGCAGTGTGTCGAATACATTCCTCAAAAAACATGGCGATGTCTGTGGTGCCGCCGCCAAGGTCCATCACAATTACACCGAGTTCTTTTTCGTCTTCTCCCAAAACGGAATAGCTTGAGGCTAACGGCTCAAGCACCAAATCCATGGCCCGCATTCCCGCCCTGCTGATACTCCGGTAAATATTTTGGGCGGAAGTGATCGCCCCGGTGACAATATGGACCTCAACTTCTAAACGTACCCCGGACATACCGACAGGATCTTTGATTCCATGCTGGTCATCGACAATAAATTCTTGCGGCAAAATATGTAGAACTTCTCTATCAATCGGCAAGGCTACCGCCTTCGCCGCATCGATAACCCTTCTGATGTCAGCCGGGGTGATCTCATTATTGGGGCCAGCTACCGCAACGACTCCGCGGCCATTTATGCTGCGAATATGGTCGCCTGCGATTCCTGCAAAAACCTCATCGATCTGGACACCTGCCATGCGCTCGGCCTCTTCAATAGCTGCCTCAATAGAGCGAATGGTTTTTTCCAGGTTGACAACGACCCCCTTTCTTAACCCATCGGATGGACTGGTGCCGACGCCAATTATTGTTGGCTCAGGGGAGCCATTTATTTCTGCAATGATGGCAGCAATTTTGGTGGTTCCAATGTCCAATCCAGCTATATACTTTGACATTTCACACCTTCCTTTTTAAGACAATTAGGATAGGGTTAACTTTTCAAGAATTCCTTGACAATGACTTGATCTTTAAATCTTAAGTCGAAGTATTTGACTTTTAAGAGCTTGTTTTCACTTCTTAAAAGATTCAAAACCTTAAGTAAATTTGCGCTTTTTTTTTGAAGATTATCGTTGCCACAAATGACCGGGATGGCTCCTTCGTTAAGATAAAAGTAAATGCCGGTATTTTCCGAGTAAGAAATTTCAGAAACTTCACTATATAGGGTAAAGTATTTTGCTTTGGTAAAGTTTAAAAAGTCGATGACTTGATTCAGCTTGCTATTTTCTTCCAAATTATTTTCAGGCAGTTTGATGTTTGAAATAATCGGATAGTCGAAAAAAAATTCAGTCCGGAACACCGGCATAGGTTGACCTTTTTCATCCAATGCCAGAAGCTCCGAGTTGTTTAAGATTGCAATCGGTTCCTTTTCGTGCACTTTAATGACCAGACTTGAAGGCAACCTGCGACTTACCGTTGCCCGCTGAATGAGCGGGTGCTGCTCCACTTGATTGGCGATTTTTTGGGTATCAAATTCAAGTAAACTCACCGACGGCTCGACTTTAACAAGGTTAAGCAGTTCGGATTTTTTAGCAAACCGGTTGCCCTCGATTTTAATATCTTTTAATGCAAACAATTCCTGTGCATTTAACCAGGTTGCGACTTTCAATAAAATCAGGAGTGAGGTTGTGACAATTAAAACTAAAATCCCTGCTCGTCTGGTTGGGAATGACCTTATTTTCCTAATTTTCTTCCCTATCTTTTTTGAGCTGTATTTTGAATAAACCATCATATCCCGAACCTCGAATGTTAACCTACGTTTTTGAGCGTGGGACCAATTTTAGCAGCGATATCTCCGGCTGCATTTGGTTTGGCTAATTGCTCTGCTGCTTTTGACATCGCCTCTCTCTTTTCCGGATTGTTTAAAAAACCTGAGATAGTGCTGACCAGCGTTTCTTCGTTCAGCGACTTTTCCAAAATCATAATTGCTGCGCCCGCCGTTTCTCGTGCTTTTGCATTAAACTCCTGGTGGCCGCCGGCAGAGTAGGGGTAAGGCACCAGAATGGCCGGCAGGCCGCAGATGGCTATTTCTGCCAAAGTAGTAGCCCCGGAACGGCAAAGTACAAGATCGGCAGTGGCGTATGCTGAAGCCATATCCTCTATAAACTCATGATTTGAGATGCGTTTGTCAGCGCCACATTTTTCGGCTACTATTTTAGAATCGTGAGGCCCGGTTGCCCACAGGATTTGCAAATCTGGCAATGCCTTTAATTTCTCGATGCCGTTTAAGACGGCCTGATTAATTGCGTGTGCGCCCTGGCTTCCGCCAAACACAAACAATGTAAGCTTGTCTTCTTGAAGGTTGAATTTTTTTAAAGCCGTTTTTTTATTCACCTGGTTAAAGTCTCCTCGCACCGGGTTCCCGCTGACAAAAATTTCCGGCTGCCCTTTAAAATAGGGGATAGATTCTTCAAACATGACATGTACCTGACTGACCCATTTGCCGAGCAAGCGGTTTACCAATCCCGGATAACTGTTCTGTTCTTGAATCACCGTCGGGATGCGGAATGTGATCGCCATCATTAAAGCCGGACCGCTGACATATCCTCCGGTCCCGATGACCACGTCCGGCTTAAAAGATAAAATCAAAAAAGCACACTGCACCAAACTTACCAAAAGTCTGAGCGGGAAAATTAGATTGGCTAAACTCAATTTTCGCTGCAAGCCTCTCATCCAAATTTTCTTAAATTCATAAGGGTGCTTTGGCAGTATTTTATTTTCGATGCCATAAGCTGTGCCCACAAACATTATCTTGCTTGACCAGCGTTGTTGGAATTCCTGCGCCAACGCGATACCCGGGTAAAGGTGGCCGCCGGTTCCTCCGCCCGCAATCATCACTTTGAGCACTTTCTTCTTGGACATTTCTAAAATCCTATTTTTCGGTGTCCCGTCTGATTTCTAACCGGAGAAAGTTTTTTTCTGTTTTGCTCGGCAATGTTTAACAAAATGCCGATTCCAAATAGATTGATAATTAACGCCGACCCGCCGTAACTTAAAAACGGCATCGGAATTCCGGTCGTAGGAAGCAGGTTGAGTACAACCGCCGAATTTGTAAACGCGTAAATCGCGATATTGAGAACAATTCCAAAAGCCAGCAGCTTACCTGGTTTTTCAGCGGTCATCATTGCGATTTTAACCCCAATCGAGACGAACGCAATCAAAAGAAAGAGTACGGCTAAAGTACCCAGGATTCCCATCTCTTCACCGACGATCGCATAAATGAAGTCGGTAAACGGATCGGGAAGGAAATGATATTTTTGCCGGCTGCCGCCCAATCCCAGGCCGAAAAAGCCGCCGTTTCCCAACGAAATTAAAGACTGCTGTGTTTGCCAGTGCACTTCTTCACCTTTCAAAGACGCGATAAACTTCATTATGCGAGCCCATTGGTAGCCGTTCTGCAAAAAAATTATTAAAAAGAAAGCCGTCGAGATTATTGCCGGAATGAAAAAATGACGCAATTTTTCACCTGAAACGAAAACAAGTGTAATTGCAATAAACGAAATGAGAATAGCTGTTCCAGCGTCCGGTTGCAGCGTAATCGGCAGAACTATTAAAGCGATGACCCCAAGATGAAAAATAAACCTCTTGCTCGTGTCTGTTCTCATGAGATTGGTTTGTCCCAGTGAGTGGCTCAGAAATAAAATGAGCGCTAATTTCGCTAAATCGGCCGGCTGAAACTGGAAGGAACCGAATGGGATCCATCGTTTGCTTCCCCTGACCGCCGCAACATCCGGAGAAACCAGAAGGTAGATTAAGGCGCCGAAGCTCACCAGCAAAAGCAAAGGAGATATTTTTAACCACACAGTATAGTTTATTCTAGAAACGATCAGCATTAGTATGAGACCGAGCAGTACTTTGTAAAAATGGTTTTTTAAAAAGTGATGACTATCCTCGTAAATTTCCTGGGCTTTAAATGAGCTGGAGCTGTAAACCATAACCACGCCGATAACCAGCAGAACAAGGACGATGAGGAATAAAGTTGAATCGAGTTTTAAGTTTTGGTCTTTCATTGTTGCATTTAACGAATTTTAAATGTACTCAAACTAAACAAGACAAGCAGAATTGCGATTATCCAAAAACGCACTACCACAGTGGATTCAGACCAGCCACTCAATTCAAAGTGATGATGAATCGGCGCCATTTTAAACAGACGCTTCTTCGTCTGTTTGTAGTAGAGCACCTGGAAAATCACTGAAAGGGCCTCGGCTGCAAACACGCCGCCAATAATAATTAACAAAAGCTCTTTTTTTAGTAAGATAGCCAATGTGCCGAGCGCACTTCCCAGCGCCAGCGAGCCAGTGTCACCCATAAATACCTGCGCCGGATGCGAATTGAACCAAAGGAATCCCAGCGATGCGCCAACCAATGCCGCACAATAAACGGTCAACTCGCCAGCGCCCGGCAGGTAAAGGATGTTCAGATAATCGCTGAAATCAGTACGGCCGGAAAAATAGGCGATGATTGCCCAGGCCAAACCCGAGATACCAACCAAACCGATTGCCAGACCATCCAACCCGTCGGTTAAGTTGACCGAGTTTGAGGTAGCAATAATCACAAAGATAACCATTGGAATATAAAAGACGCCGAAATCGATTTCATAGTCCTTGAAGAATGGCAGCGTACTTAAAGTACTGATGTCAGCAAACTGAGGCGCAAAGTAAATAACGCCCCCGACGATTGCTCCGAGCGTTAATTGTCCCAGGAGCTTGTATCGGGCAACCAGTCCCTTGGGAAGCTTTTTAACGACTTTAAGATAGTCGTCTATAAATCCCACGATGCCCATCCAAAGGGTCGCAAACAATATTAGCTGGACATAAATATTCAAGACCTGGGCCCAAAGCAGGGTAGGGATAATCACGGCGGCTAAGATGATCAGTCCGCCCATAGTGGGAGTGCCTGATTTTTGTAAGTGACTCTGGGGACCGTCCTTGCGAATTTCCTCTCTGATCTGTTTTTGCCGCAGTTTCTTGATGATGTAAGGCCCGACCACAAAACTGATAAACAGGGCAGTAATGGCTGCCGCGGCTGATCGAAACGTAATATACCGAAAGATATTAAATCCGGAGACAATCTCTTTTAACGGATAAAGTAGATAATAGAACATGACTTCAATATATTGTTGTTTGGATTAGATGAAGGTACTATATATTGTTATAAAAGTCAAGAAAAAATGGATTTAGGTGTTCCAGATTAAGCTCGGAAACTTCCGATCATTAAAGGCTGAACACCTTATTTTTCAAGTAAAGCCTCGACCACTTCTTCCATTTTCATTCCCTGCGATCCCTTTACTAAGATCGTTTCACTCTCTCTGGGTAACTCACTCAACTCACCAATGAGGGCTTCCTTATCCTCAAAATGTTTTGCGATTAGATTTTCTCCGGACTTTTTGGCCGCCAGTACAGCTTCGGCGGCGAGCTGTCCAAAAGCAAAAAACACATCAATGCCATAATTTTTTAGAGACTCGCCGATTTTTGCATGCTCTGAAAGCGCTAGTTCTCCCAATTCTAACATGTCCGCAAAGATAAAAATTTTTCTCCCGGAAGCCGGAATTGAGTGCAAGGTCTCCAAAGCTGCAAGAGTTGAGTCCGGGTTAGCGTTGTAAGCATCATTTAAAATAAGCATTTTTTTATGCTTTAAAACTTCCATGCGTTTGCCCGGCAGTTTAACATTTTGGAGGGCGGATTTCATCTGACTAAGCTCGATCCCGAATTCAGTGCCAACAGCAATCGCGGCAAGCGCGTTGATTAGATTATGATTTCCCAGGAAGTTGATTTTAATTTCTACTCCATCGACCTGCATGACTGGAAAGCCGTGTTCATTCGTTCCGGGCATTTCACCAGTCACATTTGCTTTTTTACTAAATCCGTAAGTCATGCTTTTTTTAAATTTTTGTGCGTGTTTTACAATCAACGGATCGTCAAGATTTATAAAGGGGGTGCCATTTGGTGAAAGGTATTCAAAAAGCTCCATTTTTGCCTTGGCAACTCCTTCCAAAGTTTTGAGAAACTCAAGGTGTCCACGTCCGATATTTGTAATCAAACCAAAATCCGGCTGCGCAATCTCGCAAAGCCGCGCAATTTCTCCGAAATGATTCATGCCCATTTCTATAACCAGGATTTTGTGGCTGTCATTCAGTTTGAAAAGCGTCAACGGCACGCCAATGTGGTTGTTCAGATTGCCCTCGTTTTTGCAAACCTTACCGGCTTCCGATAAAACCGCCGCGACCATTTCTTTGGTCGTTGTCTTGCCGTTCGTGCCGGTCAGCCCAAGGACCGGAATGTTGAATTTGCTGCGATATTCGTTTGCGGATTCCTGCAACGCTTTAAGCGAATCATCAACAACAAAAATCGGGTAGCTTTCAAATCCAAGTTTGTTTTTTACCCACCATTTCGCCTCGACGACCGCTGCTTTTGCTTGTCTTTTAAATGCACTCAGCACAAAATCATGACCATCATGGTTTTCTCCGCGAAGCGCAAAGTAAACCTCATTAGGTTGAATTGTCCTCGAATCGATTGAGACTCCCGAGATCTGCTGGTGTAATTTTTCTTCAGACCCTCTGTAAGTAAATGAACAATTTCGAGTTCCTAAAAACCGATTTAAAGTTAGATCCATCATTCTGTTTTTTCATCAATCCCTCAATTTCACCTGCCCAAAAAAGGGAAGGCTTCCCTCTCCGAATGGGAGAGGGAAGGGTGAGGAGGTAGTTCAATTGAAAAGAGTCTCGATTTTATTTCTGGGCTTAAATTCCAGCATGCATCTGGCCCCGGCCTTGATTTTTTTCCCGGGCTCAGGATCCTGCCTGTAAACACGACCGCTGCCAAACACTTTAGCGCTCAAGCCTTTAATTGACAATTCAGAGATGGCTCTGCGCATGGATAAACCGGTTAATTTCGGCATGATTACATATTCATTTTCATAGGAAAAATCTGATAGAGTTAAAATTATTTTCTGAAACTCACCCGAATCCGGGTCTGTCTGTAACTTTTGACTTTTGACAATTTGCCCGCTGCCGTTTGTTTGATATTGAATGTTCAAATTTTCTAAAATCTGCTTTGCTGTTTCTACTCTTCTGCCAGTTAAATCAGGAATTGCCTCGATACCCGGCTTTTGAATTTGTTTGGCAGGCGTTTCGTTAGGGGTTGGGTAAATCTTCAAAATGTGCTGAAGAATTTTTTTAAACGCCGGCGCAGCCACGTGCCCCCCGGAGTGAATAGGATAAGGTTCGTCAATTGCGACATAGATCAAATACTCCGGATGATCTGCCGGGTAAAAGCCGCCAAAAGAAGCGATATATTTTGTGTTGGAGTAACCGGACCCGCCATCGAGCGGCTTTTGTGCGGTGCCAGTTTTTCCTGCGACACGTCCACTTGAAATCCGGGCTAAAGTGCCGGTGCCGTCTGCAACAACCTCTTTTAAAATTGAGGTCATTATTTGGGCTGTTTTCGCAGACATAACTCTACGGATGCTTTGGGGCCAAAACTCAGATACGGTTTCCTGGCTTTTACTTTTTATTGTTTTTATAATTACCGGCTTCATGAGTTTTCCACCGTTTGCAATTGCGCCGTAAGCCATGGCCATTTGCAGCGGAGTGACCGCGACTTCATGACCATAAGAAATTGCCAACAGCGAAAACCTCGACCACTCGGTCTGTTTATTTAAAATACCAGAGACTCCTCCCGGCAACTCGACTCCTGATTTAATGCCAAAGCCAAAATTTCTGGCAGCCTTGTACATTTTCTCTTTGCCGATTTCCTGGGCAATCTTAGCTGCACCAATATTGCTAGAATATTTAAAAACATTTTTAAAAGAAAGCCAGGAGCGACTCTCCGGGTCGTTTATGACTTCCCCAAATATTTTATATTTACCGTTTTCACAAAAAACAACGTCATCAAGTTTTTTAACTCCGTTTTCCAGAGCGGCCATCATGGTAACAATTTTAAAAGTTGAACCCGGTTCGAAAATATCCGTTATCGAGCGGATTCTCCAGGTTTCGGGGGAAGTTTTTCCCGCCTGATTTGCATCGAAACCAGGTTGAGAAGCCATCGCCAGAATTTCACCTGTGTGAGGGTTGGTCACAATAACACTGCCGCCTTTGGCGTTAAATCGGGAGACAGTTGCACTTAATTCTTCTTCGGCAATCGTTTGAATCACATGGTCAATGGTCAGGACAACATCGTCACCGCTTTTTTGGTTTTCGCTAGAGGAGCTAATCGGTAAGATTTTTTTGCCCCGGGCATCTTTTTGGAGAACGCTCCAGCCGTCCTCACCTCTCAAATGTTCATCAAATTGCAGTTCAACGCCGCTTAGCCCGTTTCCGTCGATGTCCACAAACCCGAGAACTTGCGCCAGTTTTTCCTTAAAAGGATACACTCTTTCAGTGGACTCAACGATACTGACTCCCTCCAGGTTCATTACATTAATCATCGCCGCTTTCTTTTGATCAATTTTTCTTTCCAGTATAACAAATTTATTCCCTTTCTTAATTTTATTAACAATTTCCGATAAACTTTTCTTTAGAACCACCGCCAGCTTACGGCTTAATTTTTCAGGATCGCCAATCATTCGTTTGTCCACACCAATATCAAAAGAGGGATTACTCAGGGCGAGGGGTTTGTGATTCCGATCAAAAATTAGACCTCTTTGAGCTTTTTGCACGTGCCCTGCGACATACTGCTGTTCAGCCAACCTGGTGTATTTTTCGTGCCCGAAGACTTGGATTTGCACCAGGCGCAAAAATAAAACCCCCGCAACCAGGTATAAGCTAAGCTGTACAAAGCGAAACCTCCAGACCTTTTCCTTTTGCGGTAGTATCCTCGGCCTTTGGGTTCTGACCGCAGAATATTTATTTTTTCGATATTTGGATAATGTCTTCACTTGCAAGGAACTCCAAACCTAAATCCTGAGCTATTTTATATATTCTGCCGAAACTCGACAACCTGATTTTCTCTGTTTTTAGCTTTTTCTTTTCCGCCAGGTTTTGAGCCAAGACCGTCTCCAACCTTTGAATTTCAGCCAACTTCAAGTTTGTCTGGATCTTAAGCCACACAAACAGCAGCATCATGGCGAAAGTTAAAAGCAGAACTCGGACTTGCGGCCAAACCGAACGCTTTTTCTTCTTTTTTAAAACAACCCGGTTTTTGATAACCGGGATTTTTTTTGTCTTTGCCATTATACTCTCACGGAGCCGGGTCTGAGCGTAGCCTAAGGGCTTCACGCTCCTCGAGCATCTCTGCTGTTCTTAGCCGCGCACTACGGCTCCGCGGATTGCGCTGAACTTCTTCTTTCGACGGTTGAATCGATCGTTTGGTCAAAATTTTTAGCCTCCCGGGTTCGCCGCAGACGCAAATGGGCAAATCCGGGGGACAGACACAGCGCCTTGACTCTTGTTTGAAAAAATTCTTTACGATTCTATCTTCCAAAGAATGATAGCTGATAACGACCAATCTGCCACCCGTGGTCAAATAATCTAACCCACTTTCTAAAGCTGCCTTCAGGTTTTCCAACTCTTCGTTCACCGCAATTCGAAGTGCTTGAAAAATTCTCGAAAGAGACTTTATCCGGTTCTGGTAGGGGAGAACCACGCTGATGATTTCTTGCAAATCTGTGGTGGTTTCAATGACATTTTTTTCTCTTTCCTTTATGATAACCCGCGAGATAGCTCGATAGCGTCTTTCTTCGCCATACTTTTTGAAGATTTCACATAACTTTTCTTCGGAAAATGTGTTCGCGATTTCGTGTGCTGTGAGTTGTTGTTTTGAATTCATCCGCATGTCGAGTTTTCCTGAAGCACGATAGCTAAATCCCTTTTCGGCAGTGTCGATCTGATACGACGAGACACCTAGATCGAGCAGGATTCCATGTACGCGGTTTATTTTTAGTTTTTTCAGAACCTCCCCAAGGTTTTTGAAATTCGCCTGTTCTACCAAAAAGTTTTTATGCTTTAAGCGTGTCCGACTAAAATGAATGGCGTCATTGTCGAGATCTAAGGCGATGAGCCGACCGCTTTTGTTGATGTTCTTCAAAATTGCCTCGCTATGACCACCGCCGCCTAAGGTGCCATCCAAATAGATTCCGTTCTTCGCGGTGACGAGAAAGCTCAAAGCCTCTTCCTTTAAAACGGGTTCATGAAACACGAGCGAGACCACCTAAACCCGAATATCGAAATGCGAAATCCGAAACAATAATCAAATCCCAAAACGATTAACTTTTTTCAGAAACCCGGCCATTTTTTGTTTCGTATTTCGTGCTTAGGATTTCGAGTTTTATGTATTGTTAAATTCCAAATTCTTTAAACTCTTCCATCAGAGATTTCTCTTCGGGCGCTTGGGAAACCTGTTCGTACTTCAAAGGATTCCAGACCTGAATCGTATCAACAGAGCCGATAATCCTGGTTTTCTTTTTAATGCCGGCGTGAATGTAGTAGTCGGAGGGAATGTTCACTCTGCCTTGATTATCCAGAGAGGCTTCAGTCATGGTTTGGCCAATCAGGCGGCGGAGTCTGTTGGCGCTTTCACCGCTGTGGGGCAATTCTGAAATTTTATCGCCTATGCGTTCTTTCCATATATTATAAGGGTAAATGGTGATGCAGTTTTTCTGTTCTTTGGAAATAACAAATTCCGTTTGGTCTAACCGCTTCATGACTTTCCGAAACTTGGCCGGAATTTTCAACCGGTTGCTGCCGTCGATTGAATAGTCAAATATGCCGAGGAAATAAGCCATTAGAGGTTAATTTTAATAAGTTTAAGCGTTTAACCAATTCAACCCATATTTGGTCCAAATTAAGCCATATTGACCCAATAATAATCAAAATGTTTCTTAATGTCAAGAGGAATTTTTGTTATTTGATTTTTTTACTTTTGCCTGTTTTTTGAATGAGAAGTATCTTTCTCCAAAGTTTTGCTTGACAAAGTACCATTTTTTTAAAATATTTAAATCCCGCCGGAATTTCTTTTAAAACCAAAGGAGCTTTTCATGGAAAATCTACATTTTCTAAAAAGTTTGATCACATTTACTTCTTTGTTATGCTTGACCGTTGGAATCTCTTTCCCCGAAGAAAAAGAAAAGCAGCCCGAAGACAAATGGACGCCGAAACTCAGCATGAAATACAAATCAATTCTAGGGACTGCAATGTCTCCCGACGGGAAATTGATCGCTTATGTAGTCAGAGAACCGGTGATGGAAGAAGAGAAATCGGAGTATCTGAGCCATATCTGGGTTGTTTCATCAGATGGCAAATCAGATGTTCAGTATACACGCGGCGAAAAATCGGCCTCGAACCCGACTTTCTCACCGGCTGGCAAACACCTCGCTTTTACCTCCTCACGCACTGAGAAAAATCAGGTTTGGGTTATGCGAGTCATGGGCGGCGAAGCCGAGCAGGTGACGGAGGCTAAAAGTGGAGTAGCTTCGTACCAATGGTCGCCCGACGGAAAGTACATTGCTTATACAATGAAAGACCCCGACACTGAAGAAGAGGAGAAGGCGAAGAAAGAAAAAAAAGACGTCATTCTCGTCGATCAGAATTTTAAATACAATCATTTGTACAAAGTGCCTTTAGCGAGAAATTCAGAGGAGAAACGGCAGGCAAAGCGGTTAACCGCCGGTGAGTTTCACATCACGTCCTTCGACTGGTCACCTGATGGAAAAAACATCGTGTTTTCTCATCAAGCCGATCCGCGGATTAATACATCTCGAAGCGGTACTGATATTTCTGTTGTGCCTGCAGATAGCGGAGAGGTTAAACCTTTGGTCGTCAGACCAGGTGCTGACCGCAATCCTGAATACTCGCCAGACGGCAAATGGATTGCTTTTATTTCACATGGCGGCCAGTCCGAAAATATCGGCCTTGGGGACCTGTATCTTGTTTCTGACGCTGGAGGTACACCTGAGAAGTTGACCGAAACACCCGACCGCAATATTCGCTCAATTGATTGGTCGAGCGATGGAAAACGCATTTTTGTAACCGAGTCCTTTCGAACCTCTCGTCATCTGTTTACCATTCCTGTAGACGGAAATGAGCTTGGTTTCATAACAAGCGGCGACGGTATTTTTAGTTCAGTTTCTTTTAATGACAAAACCAATCAGATGGCTGTTACTTATCAAAATTTGGCTTCGCCTGTTGAAGTTTATACCTCTCCAATTAAAGAAATAAACATGAAAAAGCTGACGGCAGTAAATTCAAATGTCCCCAGACCAAAGATGGCAAAAACCGAATTGATTAAGTGGAAATCGAAAGATGGTTTTGAGATAGAAGGCCTGTTAACGTATCCTGTCGATTATGAAAAAGGCCGCGCCTATCCATTGATTTTAAATGTTCACGGCGGGCCTGCGGGGGTTTACAGACAATCGTTCACTGGCAATCCTTCTATTTACATGATTCAATACTTCGCGCAACAAGGCTACGCAATTCTGCGCTCCAACCCGCGCGGCAGCACCGGCTATGGCAAGGATTTCCGCTATGCCAATTTCAAAGATTGGGGATTTGGCGATTACGAGGACATTATGTCCGGTGTCGATAAAGTCATCGACATGGGAGTTGGCCACCCGGACAGCCTTTGCCTGATGGGTTGGAGTTATGGCGGCTACATGACATCTTACGTGGTCACCAAGACCAACCGGTTTAAAGCAGCCAGCATGGGCGCAGGGTTACCAAACCTGGTCAGCATGGTTACTACCACCGACATTCCGGATTATTTAGTGGCCCATATGGGCGGAGAGTTCTGGGAGGATTACGAAACCTACGAAAAACATTCTGCGATTTACCGAATCAAAAATGTCACTACGCCAACACAGGTGATTCATGGCGCTAAAGATCTACGGGTTCCGTTTACGCAAGGCCAGGAATTTTACGTTGCACTTTCACGCCTTGGTGTGCCGACGGAAATGATTGTTTATCCCAGGACGCCACACGGTCCACGCGAGCCCAAGTTTTTGATGGACGTTTCGGAGCGAATCCTGACCTGGTTTGAAAAGCATCTTGGAAGAGGTAAGCCAACTGAATTGACTGCGAAGTAGTTCGTAGTTCAAGGTTTAGTTTGAAAACAACCAGCCTGAAGGCTGGACTACAAGCAAAAATCATGAGCCAAATAAAAACCACCAACCTCCGTTTTGAAGCAACCCAAAGCTCAGGGGAAGTCAGCGCGATTCTCATGCGGCCCGAAAATGCGCGCTGGCTTTTAGTTTTAGGGCACGGCGCAGGAGCCGGTATGCGGCACAGTTTTATGGAGGCTGCGGCACAGCAACTTGCCCAAAATGGCATTGCGACGTTCCGCTACCAATTTCCATATATCGAGCAAGGCAAGAAAAGTCCAAACCCGCTACCCATTCTCATGAAAACAGTGCGTTCGGCTGTTGCGGCCGCTTCGAAAGCAACTGGCGACTTACCATTGGTTGTCGGCGGTAAATCTCTCGGCGGTCGTATGACGTCATCAACCGCTGCACAGGAACCGTTGCCGGGAGTGAGTGGTATTGTTTTTTTCGGCTTCCCTCTACATGCTCCGGGAAGGCCATCCAATGATCGAGCTGCGCATCTTTATGATGTCCACCTGCCAATGCTTTTCTTACAAGGCACCCGTGACAAACTTGCCGACCTTGAGTTTTTAAAACCGGTTTGTGATAAACTCGGTACGCAGGCCACTTTGCACACAATTGAATGGGCTGACCATGGGTTCCACGTACCGAAGAAATCCGGCCGAACGGATGAGGAAGTCATTGAGGAGTTGGGGAAAACGGCTGGGGAATGGATAGCAAAATTGGGATAGGGGCGAAAATTTTATTTTAGTTAAAAAATGGAGGAGCTAATGAGCGTATTAAGAATGGTCATTGCTGACGATCAGCATTATATCTCTAGTGAGCCTCATGGCAGTTGCGCAGAAAAGATTTATGCCCTTTGTGCTCAAGCGCCAATAAATCTCGAAGAACTCGACAAACTGGTTCAGTCTACTTTTGCTGAAAATCTAAAATCCCTTCTCAATGGGCCAGAAAGCATGGATTTAGAACCGTTTGATGCCGGTTTAATCGTGGTTGATCTTGCTAAAAAATGGGTTTTCGCCGACGATACCTATTTCGGGGCCGCCCGCTCCGGCACGTATTTTAAGTTAGGCGATGAAGAATCCAAAATCGAATATGAGTTTTCAGAAGATTGGAAGTTTGTCAGCGAGGCAAAGTGGTTTCGGTATTTGCAGGATTGTGATTTGAAATCTTATTTCAGAAAGGATTCTTTTAATTCAGCACTGGACGAAGTGATTTTTGAAAATGAACCAGGCGAAAAAACTGAAGTGGATTATGAAATGGTTGATAGTGAAGAGGATGACTGGGATGAAGGCATATCATCGATTCATGTGAAGTTTGCAAACCGTATTTGCGGTTTGGTTGATTTTAAAGCAGAGGATGAAGTGGAGCAACGCGACTTGTACACACTGGATCACATTATCAATTACGAAAGAGAGGTCGAGACAACCGAGTACCAAATCAAAAAAGCCAACGAAACTATTGAGAGACTTAATATCCAATTACAGGCAGTTCAGAACTTGTCTAAGCGGTATGACGAGCCAAGGTGGGAGCGTAAGCAAAAACATTTTCAAGTGCGCATTGATGAGCAAAGGAAACGAATTACTCAACTATCCGATGATCATGTTGAAGCTGAAGCTATGTTGGAGGAGCTGCGAAATTTTGTGGTTACAGAAAAGTTTCGGAATGTCTTAAAAAAGTGGGAATCTTAAGCGGCTACCTCAATATATTTAGAATAACTATTTGGCTCAGGAACTTCAAACCCTTCTTGACGCAGTCCGTCTAAGTGAAATTCTATGCCTTCATGCATGGTTTTTTCTACTTCTTCTTTCGTTTCTCCTGTAGCTACACACCCCTCTAAGTCGGGCGAATAAGCAGAAAATCCTGTATTTGTTTTTTCAATAATGATTAAATACTTCATTTCTTTAATCCTGCTTGTTTAAAAATATGTTTAATGTTCCCGGGGCAAGTTCGTCACTGGGTTTGCCAGCGATGGTAACCAAACCATTCTTGTTTTGATGTTTATACTGACGATGACTACCTCGAGTTCTGACCATTTCCCAACCATCATTCTGTATCATCTTAATAGCATCTCGGACTTTCATTTATCAATATGTGCAATCATTTCTTTATGGAGAACAAAATAGATTAGGCATTTTTATTTCTGAGCAGCCACCGAGCTCTTGAGGCTCGCCAGTAGTTCATCCGCTTTACAGCCTTCCTCTTCGGGAACAAGTTCTTGATATTTCCCAAGAACATCAACTGC
>JADFPY010000005.1 GCA_022562085.1 candidate division KSB1 bacterium
AAGCTCCATTTATTAAATCCGAGTTTTATCCGTGTTCACCCCGTTAGATTAAAGTCTTTGATGTTTCTGGTAAGATGATATCTTTATCTCACGGGGTGAATCCGTGGCTATATTATTTTTTATTTTAAACCCGTGGGATTCTTCAATTCCATAGGTATTTATTTTGGCTAACCAAAAACTTTGCTAAAAAAACACAATGTTGCAGATTTGTAGTACAGATAAAAAAGTTGTAGCGCTTCTTAATGATGTTTAAATTAAACAAAATCCGTGTTTTGTCCGCGCTCATCCGTGGCTGAATTTTTGTTCGCAGTATCTTGTACCCTAAAAGACCCTCAATGATCGGGAAAGCCTTTTTTTCTTATATATGATTTTAAACTGTGAAACTTATATTTCAATATTTGTACGCCTGCGAACAGCGAGTGTAATGTCAGCGGATACTTTTAACTATCATTCTTTTAAACTTTTTACTCTAAATCTTTAAAAAATAGCATTGGCACATTTTTTGAGCAGTGATTGAACGGATTACCATATCTATTTTTGAATATTTAAATAGAGGAGTCTCAAAATGAACGAAATTTGTCTACCCATGCCCCGTTTTGAAGGAACCAACACCGCCGAAGTCGCCGTGAAAATCGGAGGGAAACAAGAAAAGTTCAACTTTCGGGTTGAGAGCTTCCCGTGGATTGTGCCGGAAACCAGCGACTCAAGTGAAGACGTCAGGTTCCGGAATTTCAAATCTCAGGTTGAGGGCTACGACAAGACCTGGGAGCTGATACAGATTTATAATCCAAAAGCTACTGCAGACACGATTCAGGTGTTGTTCCGGCAAAGAATGTAAAAAAAGTGTTTATATGTTAAAGTGTTCGGGTGTTTGAGTTGTTCTTTTTCCTCAAAGAGCATTCTGCACAACTTTAGCACTTTAACCCCCAAAAACTCAAACAATGAGGGTTTTACCATGTTCAAAAATTATTTAAAAATTTCGTTCAGGAACCTCTGGAGAGCCAAAGGTTATTCCGCCATCAATTTAGCCGGGCTGGCAACGGGGATGGCCTGCTTTATTCTCATTCTGCTCTGGGTACAGGATGAACTGAGTTACGACAAATTTCATGAAAACACAAATCGCCTCTTTCGTGTGGTCAGGTTGGACCGTGATGATCCGTCACAGGGAGTTTGCCGGGCCGGAGCGCCCTGGGGGCCTGCTTTATACAATGACTTCCCGGAAGTTGAGAATTTTGTGCGCTTTCGCGGGCACGGCCGCACTTTGATGAGCAGCGGGGATAAACGCTTTTATGAGAGTGAAGGTCTGTACGCAGATTCGACGATTTTTGAGGTGTTCACTTTTCCCCTGCTCAAGGGCAATCCGAAAACCGCCTTGACCCGACCCAACACCATGGTCATCAACGAAAGGATGGCGGAAAAATATTTTGGAACGGAAGATCCTGTCGGACAATCGCTTGTTTTTAACAACCAGGACGAATTTGAAATTACCGGGCTCATGCAAAACATCCCAGCCAACTCGCATATAAAATTTGATTACTTGATCCCATTTTTTATGTACCAAAGGTGGGATACAAGCGAGTGGGGAGTAAATAATTTCTATACCTATCTACTTCTTGCTGAAGGAACGGCCACCCAGTTAGAAGCGAAGATTCCGGAATTTCTTGAAAGGCATGCCGGTGAGAGAACTGCGGCCGCCTCAATCAACAAACTACAACCGATCACCGACATTCACTTGCATTCGAATTTATTGAGGGAATTAGAGGCCAACGGGGATATTGCCAACATATATATATTTTCAGCAATCGCCATTTTTATTTTGCTCATTGCATGCATCAATTTTATGAACCTGGCCACAGCCAGATCTGCGAATCGGGCTAAGGAAGTTGGCATCCGCAAGGTTGTCGGGTCCCAGCGGCTACAGTTGATCAAGCAGTTTTTAGGCGAATCTATTTTTCTGAGTATTATTGGTATCTTGCTAGCTGTAGGTTTGGTAGAGTTGCTCATTCCGAATTTTAATGAGCTTTCCGGAAAACAGTTGAGTCTCGACTTTGGCAACAATGTCTTTCTGTTAACAGGTTTGCTGTTCATGGCTTTAATTGTCGGATTTATTTCGGGGGCCTATCCGGCATTCTTTTTATCATCTTTCAAGCCAATTGCAGCAATTAAAGGCGATGTTGGTTCCGGTAAATCCAGCTCAATTCTGAGGAAAGGGTTGGTCATCTTGCAATTTGCCATCTCCATCACTTTAATTGTGGGAACGGCTGTTGTTTACCGACAACTAAATTACATGAGCAGCAAGAAACTAGGTTTTGATCGGGAGCAAGTGTTGGTGATTCGCATGGATAATAGTGAAATCAAATCCAAGCAAGAGTTGTTTAGAAATGAGCTCTTGAGGAATCCGGCTATTTCCGGTGTATCGGCGACTTCGAACTTGTTGGGCGGCGGTGACTGGGGGATGCCATTTTCTTATGAAGGCTCTGGTGATGAAAACAGATTCTCAGCGAGAGTTTTGGTAGTCGATCCTAATTTTGTTGAGACGCTCGGCATGCAAATTGTTGACGGCAGGAATTTTTCTTATGAATTCACGACGGATATTTCCGCCGCATATATTCTGAACGAATCGGCGGTAAAACAAATTGGCTTTGACAACCCGGTTGGAAAATCTTTCGGCAGGCCCACCGAAAGGAATGAGCAAGGCAAGTGGGACTATGAAAAGGGCAGTGTGGTTGGCGTGATTAAAGACTTTCACTTTCGGTCTTTTCACGAGGAGATCCAACCGATGGTACTGTTTATGATACCGGAATGGTTCAGCTATTTATCTGTGAGAATTCGCCCTGAGAACATTTCCACCACCATAGATTTTGTTGAAAAAAAATGGCATGAATTCGACCCGAACCGTCCATTCGATTATTTTTTCCTCGATGAGATTTTTGACCAAATGTATCGCGCCGAGCAGCGGTTCGGAAACACATTCGTGGCCTTCTCCGTGATCGCCGTCGTTATCGCTTGTCTCGGATTGTTCGGATTAGCATCTTTTATGGCGGAGCGCCGCACCAAAGAAATTGGTATCCGCAAAGTCCTGGGTGCTTCGATTATAAATATTGTTTCCCAGCTGTCGAAGGATTTTACCAAGTGGGTGATTTTCGCCAATCTCATTGCCTGGCCCGTCGCGTTTTTTGTAATGACTAAGTGGCTACAGAATTTCGCTTACCAGGTCGGTATGAGTTTAGATACCTTCCTCCTTGCTGGTGTTCTGGCTTTGTTGATAGCTCTTCTGACAGTTAGTTTTCATGCGATTAAAGCCGCCATTAGTAACCCGGTTGACGCTCTGCGGCATGAGTAGTGCCCTTACTATGAAACACCTCAAGCCGGCAAACAAACTTTTGCCGGCTTTTTATTTCCTCTAAGCTTTATTGAATTACGTTTCAAAAATTTAAAATTTTATTTTCTGCGAAAACTGCCGATTGAAATTAATGTAAGTCATTATTCAGGGGATAAAGGTCTATCATGCAGCTGTTTTTAAAATCCAGATTCCAACTTCTTCAAAAAACCTCACCGAAATCGGCAACGAAACTTGCGCTTAAACTCTGGTCTACCGTACCGAAATATAAGCCGTCGTTTCAAGAAAAAATTCTGATTGAATCCGCCGGGAGAAAGAGAATTCCTTTTCAGGAAAGCAAATATCAACCTTCACGAAACACATATTACACTCTGTACAGTTGGGGCAAAGGTCCGAGTGTGCTTCTTGTGCACGACTGGGGTGGCTGCGGCGCCCAGATGGCCTCGTTGGCCCAGCCATTGGTTAAAGCCGGTTATCAGGTCATCACTTTTGATGCTTTGGCACATGGCGACTCTCCCGGAAAACAGACGGACCTCTCGGAAATAGTGGATATCATAAAAGATATTGAGAAAAAATTCAATGGATTTCACGCCATCATTGCCCATTCTTACGGCGCCCTTGCTGCAGGGATTGCATTGCAAGATGGTGTAAGAGCTAACAAGCTTGTTGTCTGCTCCGCCGCGACTGCTTTAGATTTTTATTTGAGAAAATTCTCTAAAAAACTAAATGCTTCCAGAGAGATGCACGGCAGGATAATAGTCAATGTTACAAATCGTTTGGGGATGAGTATCGAAAAGCTCTCCCTGGTTCATATCGCAGCCCGCCTCAATCGCCCTGTTTTGATTCTCCACGATCAAAATGATGAAGTCGTCGACCACCGGGAAGCTTTGGCTTTGTCCAAGTGCTGGCCGGGCAGCGAACTGGTTATGACCAGCGGGCTGGGACATTTTGGAATTTTAAAAGACTCAAAAACGATTCAAAAAATCCAGCAGTACATTGGCGTCCCTCAAAAGGCTTTGGTTGAATCTGCAGTTTAGTTAAACCCCCCTTTACTTTATAGTATAGTATTGTCGGTAAACTTTTGCATTTTTTCTTGCCCCGTGGGATAACTTTCCAACTGGGCAAGAAAAAATGACAAAAAACAAATCTCAAATGCCGACGGCTCGGCATCCCGGGAAGGCGGGATAAATCCCAGGAACCACATTTGAAATTCCAAACTCAGGGTACACCGTTTGCAATTACGGAAACGCCCACTCAAATTAACCAGAAGAATTTGGAGCTTGAAATTTGAAATTTATTTCGGAGTTGGAGTTTGCGGCTTCGCCACGCTAGGAATAATCTACCTGCTTCGCAGGCCTGAAAACGGACTAATTTTCACTTGCTTTTTTGACTCATCCAACCTAACTTTAAGCCATAAAGTCACCTCACCAATAAATTTATGCTTTTGAAGGTTTGTTGATTATGTCGACACGAACTGCCAGTGGCGCCAAAACTTTGCCCGGTAAATACTACACTTCCGAAGAAATCTTCCAATTAGAAAGCAAAAACATTTTTAGCAAGCAGTGGCTTTATGCCGGCCGGATATGCCAACTAAAAAACGCGGGCAGTTACTTTTTGTTCAACATCGACAATGAGAGTATTATCATTCTGCGTGATCAAAATGAGGGAGTCAAGGCTTTCTACAATGTCTGCCGCCACCGCGGAACGCGACTGTGCTCAGAAGCCGAGGGTAAGTTTTCGAAAACGATTCAGTGTCCTTATCATGCCTGGACTTACGATTTGCAAGGCAATTTATTGGCCGCGCCAAACATGAACGAAGTCACCGGTTTTGACAACGCTGATTATCCTCTTCACGAGGTTGCATTGGCTGTTTGGGAGGGCGGCATTTTTATCAACTTGGCCGAAGAACCTGAACCATTTGAGAAAGCATTTAAACCGTTAATCGGCAAGTTTGAGCAATGGAACATGCCCGAATTGGCCATCGCACATCGCCTGGTTTATGAGATGGACGCCAACTGGAAGCTGATCTTTCAGAATTACTCAGAATGTTATCACTGTCCGAACTTGCATCCGCAATTGAACCGGCTGACGCCATTTCGAAACAGCGCCAACGATCTGGAGGAAGGCCCTTTTCTCGGCGGCCCAATGAAATTTACACAGGATTTCGAAAGCATGACCATGAGCGGCAGACGCTGCGCTGCACCGCTGGGCGGCATTTCAGGAGAGGATTTGCGTCTGGTTTACTATTACACAATCTTCCCAAACATGCTTTTGAGTTTGCACCCGGATTATGTTCTGATTCATCAAATTCAGAGGCAAAGCCCGACTCATACCCGGATTGTCTGTGATTGGCTCTTTCATCCGGATGCCATCGCCAAAGCGGATTTTGATGCCAGCGACGCGATTAAATTCTGGAATACTACCAACAAACAGGACTGGCAAGTCAGCGAGCTTTCTCAGCAGGGTATCGCCTCTCAAGTTTACTCTCCCGGACCCTACTCCGAACTGGAAAGTATGATCGCCGACTGGGATCGGCATTATCTGGAAACATTGAGCATCCATTCTAATAACCATTAAGGTTTCACGAAATTAACCGGAGCAGGAGGAAAAATGAAGAAAATCCACGGTGCCAATTACCTTTTATTACTGGTCTTGATTATTTGCATCACCGGCGCTTATGGCCAGGACCAGCAGAAACGACCGGTTAATGTCAACAACGCAATGAAAGTTGACCCAAATGAATATTTGAGCAAAATCAAACTGCCGCCCGGATTTAAGATCAGCATGTTTGCCGAGCATGTTGAAAACGCTCGTTCCATGACACTCAGCTCAAATGGAACGTTGTTCGTCGGCACCAGACGTGCCGGTAAAGTGTATGCTATTCTGGACAAAAACAAGGATTTCAAAGCGGATCAGGTTGTGACCATTGCGGAAAACCTGAACATGTCAAATGGTGTGGCGATGCGCGACGGTAATCTGTACGTCGCGGAGGTGGACAGAATTCTTCGTTTCGATAATATCGAAGAAAACTTGTCGAATCCACCCGAACCTATTGTCATAAACGACACCTTTCCAAAAGACAGGCATCACGGCTGGAAATTTATTCGATTTGGCCCCGATGGAAAGTTGTATGTTCCGGTTGGAGCGCCGTGCAACATCTGCGAGAGGGAAAAAGAAATCTATGCGACGATCACACGAATCGATCCCGACGGCTTAAATCTGGAGATATTCTCCAAAGGCATCCGCAACACGGTCGGCTTCGATTGGCATCCGGAAACGCAGGAGCTTTGGTTTACCGAAAACGGCAGAGATTTGTGGGGAGATGACAGGCCGCCTGAAGAACTAAATCATGCTCCTCGAGCCGGTTTGCATTTCGGCTTTCCTTACCGATATGGTAAAGCGCTGATTGACACAACCTTCAAAACCGACATGAAGCCGGCAGACTTCGAACCAGCGGCATTCGAATTACCAGCACACACGGCAGCGCTTGGCATGAGATTCTATACCGGGAAATCCTTTCCAAAAGAATATCATAAGCAAATTTTCATCGCCGAACACGGTTCCTGGAATCGCTCAAACCCCGATGGTTACTGTATCTCGGTTGTCAGATTAAAAGAAAATCGAGCTGTGAGCTACGAGCGGTTTGCCACCGGCTGGCTTGTCGAGGACAAATACTGGGGCCGAAAATATTGGGGCCGGCCGGTAGATCTTGAGGTTTTACCCGATGGCTCCTTGCTGGTATCCGACGATTTTGCATATTGCATTTATCGGATCAGTTTTAGCGAGTGAAAAATTTTGATTTTATAGGATCGGTTTTTTTCATTTCAACTTGTCTGTTTCTTCACCCCACCTTTTTGGCTGGCCAAAGGACTTCTTTAGATAAGGTCAAAAGCTACAGGTTGGATCACGTCAACATTGCTGTGGAAAACTTAGTAGCAGCAAAAAATCACTATTCCGATATTCTGGGATTCTCCATTAAACCCGGCCGGCTGCATAAAAATGGACTTCTAAATGCTTTTACCAAGTTCAAAGACGGTACCTTGTTGGAGCTTACCACTTCCTCGAGAGAAGATGACCCGCTCTCATCCTGGTATTTTAACTTCATTAAGAAAAATGCGACCGGCGCTGGGGCTTTCGTCGCCGTAAGAATTGACAATGAAGGTGAATTGAAAGCTCTTAAGAATAGATTAAGTAGCAACGGCAGTGAATATGACTATGTGGATTCAAGCTACGCTAAATTACTTTCTTTTAAAGAAGACAATTTACTCCATCCAATATTTTTTATCCACTACTTAAACCCGGTCATCGATAAACCCATTCACCTGAATCATCCAAATGCGGCGCAACGTTTGATTGCGGTCTGGTTCAGTGATCAATTAGCTGCCGCTCTAAAACATGATCTCGATTTTAAAGTATCAACTATGAAAATTGCGCTTCCTTTTCTACAGACCAAAGGTACCGTTATCCAGCTCAATAACAGCCAGATTTATCTTTTACCAACCCAATCGACAAATCGAATTTTAGGGGTCACTCTTTTGGTTGAAGACCTCGATGTTGCAAAAACCTTTATTGAGCAAAAGACAGGGACAATTTTCGAAGTTTACAAAACTGAGCGAGGAGAAAGTTTTGCCATTTCGCCGGAGTTAACTTTTGGAATCTGGATCGAATTTTTAGAAATTAATAAATGAGTCACTCATTTCTTTAACAGAATCTCCAAAAATCAAAGGAACCGAATGCGAACCATCGCGTGCTTTGTTATTTTGTTAATTTTTGTATTCGCCTTGTCAGCTCAAGAAAATTCATCTCCCAAACATGATTCGACAGCTACAAACGAGCCGAAATACTTTCTTAGTGAAATAATCGTAACAGCTCCGCGCAGTTCTTTGCCGCTTTACCAAGTGCCAAATTCAATACAGGTTCTCGACAGAGAAGATATTCAACGCGGTGAAATCGGACTTTCTCTCGAAGAAAGTTTACGATCGGTGCCGGGTGTCCTAGTCAACAATCGAAACAATTTGTCCCAAGGTGACCGAATTAGTATTCGCGGAATCGGCAGCCGGGCCTCATTTGGAGTTCGCGGCATCAAACTCGTAGTGGATGAGATCCCGCTCACTCTGTCGGACGGCCAATCTCAACTCAATAATCTTGATCTTGGATCAACCGGGCAGATTGAAGTTTGGCGTGGGCCGAGTTCGTCTCTTTATGGAAATGCTTCGGGAGGCCTTATTAATATTAAAACAGAACTTCCGACCGAACCGGGCTTGGTGTTCCAACCAAAGGTGATAGTTGGCAGCCACGGTTTGCAAAAGTGGCAAGGGAAAATCTCCGGAACAATTGGCCGGAATGTTTTTCTGATCAACACAACCAGATTAAAAACCCAAGGATTTCGAGAACATTCCGCTGCAAAATCCATATCAATTAATGGACTCTCGAAACACACTCTTTTCAATTCATCTGAACTTAATATGATTTTTAATTTCGTTGACTCACCTTATTTGTTGAACCCGAGTAGTTTAGCCAAATCGGACGCCAAGACTTCACCGGAGATGGCAAGATTTTTCGTCAGATCACAAGGCGCTGGAAAAAAGGTCCGGCAAGTGCAGGCCGGGGTTACGCTCTCTCACAAAAATTCAAGAACCACAATTTACGGGTTATCCCGTTCTTTATTTAACCCTATTCCCGGCCGCATCATTGAGCTCGAAAGAAAGGCCGGGGGAATTCGCAGCGTTTTCGAAAAATATTTTCGCAGGGAGGACTGGTCTGTGCGCTGGCTGGTCGGCAGCGATGTTGAAATTCAGAAAGATGAAAGAGTGGAGTTTGAAAATTTGGGGTTACTACCGGAGCAGGTTGATGTATTGGAAACAGAAAATATATTTAGTCAAATTCAACGCGGTGATAAACAGCTGAATCAGGGTGAAAAGGTTTGGGGTCTCGGCGCTTTTTCTGAATTTGAATTAAATCACAAAACGTGGGCATTAACAGTTGGCGCCCGTTATGATCGTTTTCGCTTCGAAGCAGAAGACTACTTTTTACAAGATGGATCGAATGATTCGGGCAAAAGAGTGCTACGAAAACTGAGTCCCAAAATAGGCATCAATTATCGTCCAAAACCCAACCTTTCTGTTTATGGTAATCTTTCGACCGGATTCCAGACGCCAACGACCTCAGAGTTGAGCAATCGGGCAGATGGTCAGGGAGGATTTAACCCGTCACTTCAGCCGGAGAAAATGAAAAGTTACGAAGTCGGATTGAAAAATGTTTGGCTGGATAAAAATATTTATTTTGAAACCACCATTTATAGGCTGGAGATTCGGGATATGCTCATTCCGTTTCAAGTACCTGCTTCGACGACTGAGGAAATTTTCTTTCGTAATGCCGGGAGAGCACGGAACCATGGACTTGAAATTAATTTTAATTGGCTGCCAATAAACAACTTTAAGACGTCTGTAGCGTACACCTTGATGAACTTCAAATTCCAGGATTACGTGTTCGAGTTTTCTGACGGCGCTCAAACGACCTTGATCCAATTGAGTGGTAACAAAGTGCCGGGAGTTCCTTCCCAACATTTGTTTTTAAATTTTATTTACCATCATCCTGCCGGTGTTTATTCCGAGTTAAATTTTCAGTGGCAGGATCATATTTTTGCTAACGATTTCAACGGACCCATGCCCGGTTCCACGAAACCTGCTGACGAATTTATTAATGATTCCTACTTTCTTGCAGACTTAAGAATGGGTCTAAAGAGAAAGCTGGGTCCCTTAAACCTGGAATTATTTCTTGGAGTCAACAATCTGTTTGATGAGCGCTATAACGGTTCAATAGTGCCAAATGCATTCGGAGATCGTTTCTTTGAACCTGCTCCCGGGCGGAATTTTTACAATGGCTTGGCAGTTTCGGTCGCAAGCTTTAAGTAAAAGAATTTCATGCTTTATAAAACTCAAAGAGGGGAGAGTTTAGCAGTGCCGCCTGAGTTAACTTATGGCATCTGGATAGAATTTTTAGAGTTCAATTAGCAAATTCATAAGGCAGATAGACCCACATCAAAATCAAGAATGTTCAATGTTAAAGGCAAAAAACTGAAGGAGGTTTGCAGATGAAAACTTTATTGAACTTACTTCGCAGTCTTGCAGCTGTTGTGATTGGCTACCTGGTTTTGGTTGCGCTTATTACGCTCGTGCAGGAAGTTTGGTTCGGTGGCGTTGGTTTTTATAAATCGAGTTTAACCGTGTTAATGGTAGCCGGGTTTTTCACTTTTCTTTCTGCCGTCGCCGGTGGTTTAGTTGCTGTTTTAATTGCAAAAAGTCACGGCAAGATCCATGCTTTGGTCATGTGTCTTCTCGTGGTGGTTGAAACGATCACCTTAACCGTTACTGGAGGCACTACAGATCCACTTTGGTTTGATCTCCTCGCCTCTGGTTCTCTCATCATTGGTATTATGCTCGGTGCGTTTTTACATGAAAGACTCAGAACAAATTTAGATAATAGAGTTTTGACCACTTCAGCGAATTAAGAAAATTAAACTTTTGGAGGACTACGTCATGGACAATAATTTTTCACGCCGAAAATTTCTCAAAAAAGGAATCGCAGCTGGAGCTATTTTGCCGTTAAGTGGTATGATTTTCCAATCATCAAGTTTAGCGCAATCGCAGCCACAACAACGATCAGACAGAGGCCCAAGATTGGCGCTTGAAACGGTTGAAGAGTTTGTCCGCGTCGCGCACGGAAACCTCGACCGGGTAAAAGAGATGCTCGAAAAACAGCCCGCGCTTATTAACGCCACATGGGATTGGGGTGGCGGCGATTGGGAAACGGGTCTGGGTGGCGCATCACACATGGGCAGGAGAGATATCGCTTTATATCTTCTGGGCCACAACGCCCGCATGGACGTTTTTGCCGCTGCCATGTTGGGCAAATTGGAAATTGTTAAGGCGGCGGTTGCGGCGTTCCCGGGCATTCCGAAAGTGCCCGGCCCGCACGGCATCCCCCTTATCGTACACGCTAAAAAAGGTGGAGAAGAGGCGGCGGCAGTGCTTGAGTTTTTGGAGCGGTTAGCACAATCCTAACAAAAATCTACAAATCCCCATTCATTTTTTGCTTAAATAAAAGAGTCATCAAATCCACTCGCTTTTTGTTGACGCCTAAATCACTATATCCGACGCGCGAGGCAGAGCGAATATGGATTCTGCTTTTTGATGTATCTAACCTGCATTCAACATCATCGATAAAACCGAATAAAGAAACTGAAAATGTGGCAGCGATATATTCATCGTTGGCAACCGAGATCGCCCCGCCGCTTTCTTTAATAATTTGTAAAATATCACCCCATGCCTTTTCCGGGGAGGTGCCTGAATAATCGAGTGGCGCAATATAGTGGGTTGCATCATCGGTGAATTCGCTGCAAACGCAGTTCGGTTTATCCGGGCAAAGGGTCAGGGTCCCGGAGGCCAAACCGGGGGCTTCTCCTGATTTTGAGTTGTTGCCGAGCATGGCAAAACGGACGAGCACTGCAACAGTAAGAATTGCTATTGTTGCAAGTATGATTTTAAATATTTTTTTCATTTGTCCTCCAAAACATAAGTAAAAATGAGCGGAGCGACGATACTGGCGTCCGATTCAATGATGAATTTCGGCGTGTCGACAGCCAATTTTCCCCAGGTAATTTTTTCATTTGGCACCGCGCCGGAATAAGAACCATAACTTGTGGTTGAATCACTGATCTGGCAAAAATATTTCCAGACCTCGGTATCCTGCAAATTCATATCTTGTTTCAACATGGGGACGACACAAATCGGGAAGTCACCGGCGATGCCGCCGCCAATTTGGAAAAAGCCCACAGGAGACTGCTGCGAAATTTTTCGGTACCAATCCGCCAGTGAAATCATCTGTTCAATTCCGCTGCGCACCGTGTGGACATTGCGAATGGTTTTCTTCAGGCAATGCGAAGCGTAAATGTTGCCCAGGGTTGAGTCTTCCCAGCCGGGTACAAAGATTGGCAGTTTCTTTTCGCAGCAGGCCACAACCCAGCTATCCTTGGGATCAATTTGATAAAATTCCTCCAGCTTTTTTTGTTCGATTAAATGATAAATGAACTCGTGAGGGAAAAAACTTTCCCCGTTCTCATCCGCAGCCATCCACTCTTTTAGAATGGCGCCCTCGACTCGCCTCATCGCCTCTTCCTCTGGAATACACGTATCGGTGACCCGGTTCAGATGCCGCTCTAAAAGTTCATTCTCATCTTCACCGGTTAAACTTCGATAATTCGGGATGCGCACATAGTGCTCATGCGCGACGAGATTGAAAATATCTTCCTCCAAATTGGCGCCGGTGCAGCAAATGGCGTGAACCTTGTTTTGCCGAATCAGTTCAGCAAGCGACAAGCCGATCTCCGCCGTACTCATCGCGCCGGCAAGCGTCATCATCATTTGCCCGCCCGAGGAAACGAAATCTTTGTATGCCTCGGCGGCGTCCACTACAACTGCGGCATTAAAATGACGGAAATGTTTTTTAATAAATGAAGAAACCGTTGTGGATCCCATACTTACCCTTCCTTAAACTGCTTTTATTTGGCTTATAAATTTAAATCCGATCATTTTGTAGATCAACTTGGCTGCGGCAAAAGCCGAATTGCGATCGTGTTCATCGTATGCTAACTCCACGACGTCAAATCCGACAACCCTTTTTAACGAAAAAATCTGACGCAGGAGTGATATTGCTTCATCCCAGAGCAAACCACCCGGTTCCGGCGTGCCGGTGCTTCTGACAACGCTCCAATCAAAAACATCCACATCAAAAGTGATGAAAACGGGATCGGGCAGCCGCTGCAGCGCTACGGTTAGATCAAAGCCGCCGACGCGGAATTCGTGCAGGGTACAAACAACGATCTGCTCATTTTGAATGCGTTGAGCCTCCTCAGCAGACATGCTGCGAATTCCCAATTGCAGTGTATCGGATGTCATCTCTCGAATCCTTGACATAACACAGGCATGACTCAATTTGCTGCCTTGGTACGATTGCCTTAAATCCGCGTGCGCATCAATTTGAATAACGGACAGTGCACCATATTTTTCTTTAAGCGTCCGGCAGTAGCCAGACGTGATCGAATGATCGCCGCCAACCGACACGATGAATTTATTCTTATCGAGAATCTCTCTGGTGGTCTCATAAACCATTCGATTCATCGCGTCGGGAGTTTCGGGAATGTCAGGCGGCGTAACCGTACAGATGCCAACCCTGTAAGGTTCGACTTCCAAAACTTCATCGTACAATTCCAGATAGCAGGAAGCGTCGATAATGGCTTCCGGTCCTTTTGCCGTGCCTTTGCCGTAGGAGGCACCGCCTTCGTAACCAAAAGGGATCACAATGACAGCCGCATCCTCAAAAATTGCGGTTCCGGCATCTGTTCCGAGGAACTGTTTTTTAGAAATTTCCATAGTTAAATTGACTTAATCTGTATTTCAATCCGTGTCAATCGGTGAAAATCCGTGGCGTATTATTTTTTTTTGCGGCTTCACCGCTTTGTTCTCAGCGAATAAATCAGGTTAATCGATTAACATCACGGCACAGGCCAGGGCAGTTGTCCACAAACCATCTTTATGGCCTTTCGTCGATTGAGCGATGCTCCGGGTTCGGAACTGGCGATTTTGGTCGGTGATATATAATTGTTTGCGTTCGTTCCAGGCCTTATCTGGATCTAATTCAATGCCAAGGGTAGAGGCCAACATCGTGGCGGCCAAATCTTCAGCAAAATCCGAAGCTTTTATCTTTGTCTCACCGTAAGCATGATGTTCACTTATGTAGCCGTACTGTTTTTTGTCTTCGGGTTGGGCCAAGCCAATAGACGCGGCAATGAGCCGATTAGGTTCATTCGTAGATGCCTTCGCCATGACCACAAAAGTTATCTGTCCATGACTCAATTGTTGAATGCCTTCGGCTTTTGAAATAATTTTGCACTCAGGAGGAAAAATACTCGATACATTCACGATGTTGCAGTGTTCAATGCCGCAATTCCGAAGCCCTATTTCGAGGCTCTGGAGTTGGTTTCTATGATGACCAACCCCCTTTGTGAAAAACAGTTTTTTGGGTATTAACGGGTTCATTTTCCCTCCAGCCAAAATTTAGAGAATGTGTTTGCCTGGTTGCGGAAACTTCTTCGTTAATTTCCGCAACCATCTATTGCCACTGTCCTGGCCAAGGTTTCTTGCCCAAAATGCAGGTTTGTGAATTACTCAGGTTAAATTATGAAACACAAGTTTCTTAGATCCATCTCGATATGGATATAAAAAAGCTTTTTCGTAAAATCAACAAAAATATAATCTGTCGGTGATTAAAAAATTGAGAGGATTTTAGCTTGCTTTCATTCTGTAATTTTAATAATTTTGGACACGCAAGAATTCCGGGGAAAAACATGTCACAAGTTTATTTCAACAAACCAATCGTCAAAGCTGTTGGGTGTTCTATAGCGCTTTTAATTTTAACCTCATGTGAAAAAAGCAAAGAACTCACTATCGAAGAGGGACTGCGAGAAATAAACGGTACCCAACTCTATACCAAAGTCATGGGTGAGGGCGAGCCGATTGTGATTTTGCACGGCGGACCGGGAATGGATCACACCTATTTTCTACCGCAAATGGCTGAATTGGCTGAGACACACAAGTTGATTTTCTTTGACCAAAGAGTGAGTGGCCGCTCTTCACTCGATGTTGATTCAAGCGCAATCACCATGCGCCATTTTATCGATGACATCGAAGAGATTCGCAAAACTTTTAATTTGGGAAAAATGAATCTGATGGGCCACTCCTGGGGTGGGCTGCTGGCGATGTTTTATGGGATTACTTACCCCGAGAATCTGAAATCCCTGATGATTCTTAACTCAACTCCTGCGAGCTCGGAGTTGATGGCGAAGACCCTGCCGAGATTAACTCCCGAAGACAGCCTGCAGCGTCTGGAAATCTTAAACTCAGATGCCTTTAAAAACCGAGAGTCTGCTGCATTTGAAAAATTATTTCGAATCCATTTCCGCGGCGCTTTCTATGACCGCAGCCTCGCCGATAGTTTAACGCTTACTTTCCAGCCGGGCTTTGCTGAAACCAGCCTAAAACTGAAAAACCTCTACAAGGACATTGCAAGTTATGATATTCACCATGACCTGAGTAAAATTAACTGCCCGACTTTAGTCGTTCACGGCGACCATGATGACAATCCGTTGGAAGGCAGTCAAAAAATTCATGAAAACATTCCCAACTCAAAATTTGTGCTGTTGAAAAATTGCGGGCATTTCCCGTTTGTTGAGAGGCCTAAAGAATTTTTTGGTGTTATAAGGGATTTCTTACAGAAAAGAACCTAACGCGACTTAAACTGCTCTCACTAAGCTACGTTGCCACTAAGTCATTAGGTTCGTTAATGACGCGAAGCAAATAGACTGAATGACAAATGACAGTTCATTTAATCCACGTCGTTTGTATGTAAACATACATTTTCAAAAGCAAGATTTCTAGCAGATTAATATGAACCAGCGAACTCAATTCGAAGAAACTCTAAGAGCCAAACTCATAGAATGGCAAACTCAAGTTGATGAAATTAAATCAAACGCTCACCGGGTACCTCCGCAATACCAACTTGAATTCGAGCGCCAGTTGGATCTGTTGTTTGCCAAGAGCAACCTGGCCCAGGAGAAATTAGCAAAAATGCAAAACGCGAGTGATTTAGAATGGGGTGAACTGAAAGTCAGATTGGACGGCATCTGGAACGAGATTGAAAATGCCATCGACAGCGCGTCGGCGAAAATCAATTGAAGAGCATTATTCGCTGTTTGATTTTAATCTCAATAAATATTTTTTACTCTTCTCTATATCTCCGGTTTTGGAATAAAGCGCGGCAAGTCGTTTCAGGATATTTAGATTTTCCGGCTCCAAAGCGAGCAACTCTTCGAAAACCTCAATTCCCTTCGGAAAATTCTGCAACTTAATTGCCAGCCAGCCAAGCTTTTCGAGGATGTTAAAATCGTCGGGCGCCTGTTGATGTACACGCTCAAAGAGCTCTTGAGCTTTTTTAAATTTTCCGGTTTCGAGAAAATAGCTGGCTGAACCCGTTAAGGCCAATAAATTGTTTTTGTCCCTCTCAAGCGCTTTTTGAAAGCAATTGTGGGCTTTCTCCAATTTCTTTGTTTTAAAGTATCGATTCCCTAAATTGATATAAATGGCTGTTTCATCGACATACGCTTCGAGGGAAATCTCGTTGTAAGATTGCTTCTGATTGCCGATAATGTCGAGTACGGATTCAAGGCAATCGATTTGCTTCAAAGGGTTGTCCAAATAACCGTAGATTTCATAAAGCAGTAGATAGGAAGTTGTCTGGTTTCTGGAAAGCGAAATCGCTTTTGCCGCAAATTGTACGGCTTCCGGATATTTGCCCAATTTCGTGTGCACTTCAGTCAGGTTGTTGTAAATTGAGCAGCGGATATCTTTTGGCAGCCCGCCGAGTTTCAATGCCGTATTTAATGAAGTCAGGGCCTCCTTGTATTCTTTCCGCAGGATGAGATTTTGCGCCAGGGTGAAATGGTAATAGGCATTGTTCGGTTCCTGGGCTATTTGCCGCTTCAGGAGCTGGTAATTCCGCTCGCTCTTTTCGTGCATTTCATCTTCGCTTTTGTCGTAACCCAAATGCATGACTTTAATATTCGAAAACCCCTCTTCGCCTTTCAACTTCGAAACGGACGGAGAGATCTGCTCGTGAATCAGGCCCGAGTATTCGATGCCCGGCAAATTGCGAAACAAACGGTGCGCCCGGCTGATGTGCCCCTTATTATTCTCCTCCTTCGGGCTGTCGATGAGAACACTTGCGCACATTTTCGACTTATTTTCAAGCCAGCGACGCAGCTCCTTTTTTGACTCCGGGTCTAACCGCTCGTCGGCATCGAGTTGCAGAATCCAGTCACCAGTTGCGTGCTTGATGCTTTCGTTGCGGGCCGCGGCAAAATCGTCGTTCCAGGGAATGTGGTGAACTTCGGCGTCAAACTGCCTGGCGATTTCAACCGTTCTGTCCGTCGACCCGGTATCGACTACGATGATTTCATCCACCACATCTTCGATACTTTCCAAACATTCTTGCAAATACGCTTCCTCATTTTTGACGATCATGCAAAGAGAAAGGCTCGGTTTTTTTGACTTAAAATTTGATCTCATTTTGGTTCTTCCATGCGTGGTTAAAATGTAGGGACCGGTCGCGACCGGTCCTTACCTCGCAACTGTTTAAGCTGTTAAAAAGAAGTTTCCTACGCAACTTGTCGACTTCTCAGTTCCTGTAAAACTCTGGCGTACGCCTTAACCGCGTTTGTAAAATCAGCCCAGAGCAAGGGATTATCCTCGTTCACTTGAGGATTGTTTCTGGCGATTTTAATGGCCCGGTCAAAATAATCTGCTGCGGCCAAATAATCTTTGCAGTCTACACAAAGGTAGCCAAGGTCCACCAGGCCAATCCAAAACCTGCGGTTTGACTTAACTGATTTTAGCAGCATCTCTTTTGCCCGAGAACTCTCCCCTTCTTTGCGATAAATTTTACCGAGGAAATGATAGACCTGGTACAAGTAGGTATCTGATGAACTCGCAAACAGGTTAAAAACCGGCTTACTGGTAATTTCTTTGTGCTTCTTCAGGTAATTCTGAAAAGTTTCTTTTGCCAGCTCAGGCTTTTGTTTTTGAACATAAGTTACCCCGAGAAAATAGTAGGGGTCTAGATAATTTACATTAATTTTGATCGCTTCCAGACAATATTGTTTCGCGGCCTCGTGATCTTTCTTTTCAACTGAGATGAGAGCGAGGTTATTTAAAAGCATCAAGTAGAGGTGCTGTTTTCCGACATCGTCGGCGCTTATTTTCTCGAGCGCCTGCTTTCCAAACGATGCCGCCAGATCAAATTCCTTTTTGCCGATATGCATCATACAGAGATAAAAAAGCGTGGTCACACTGTCGGGATTTTCCTCCAGGCGTTTGTATAAGATTTCGGCATTTCGCTCTTTCTTCTTGTCCAAGTAATTCCGATCGAGGTTGTAGCCATGATGCAAAATATTGATATCCACCGGCAGAACCTCTCCGCAGATTTGCAGCACTTCGTGAATTGGGTTGATAAAATAACAGTCCCCATTGTTTCGATAGAGCCGCACCAGATAATGCACCGAAGGTTGGTTTTCACCAAACGTTGAGGAAACCCGGTTGTGCAAGGCCAGATAAGCACCGTTACATTTACCTTGATGGATAAGCTCCCGCACCTTGCCCTGGTCTTCGGGGAAAAGCTCCTCGTCGGCGTCGAGTTGCAGAATCCAATCACTTGACGCCTGCTCGTTGGCAAAATTTCTGGCGGCGGCAAAATCTTTCTGCCACTCGTAATGAAAAACCTTTGCGCCAAGTTCTTGGGCGATTTCCACCGTCCTGTCTTCGGAACCGGTATCAACGACAACTATTTCGTCGGAAATTGCCTGGACACTTTTCAGGCAAGTTGCCAAATGTTTTTCTTCATTTTTAACAATGAGACAGGTGGAAAGAGTCACGTCTTTCGGCTTTGCAACTTTTTTTATTTTTTGCAGGTAAGCGTTCGTTTCTTTAAGATTGTAATTTAACTTTCCGGCTTTTTGAAAACGGGCAAGCGCCTTATTGAAGCGGCAAAATGCTACATGACTAAGTCCCAACTCAAAATGCGATTCACCATGCTTTGGATTGAACCGAACGGCCTCTTCAAAACTCTCGACCGCCTCTACATATCGGTACTGCGACCCGTGGATCATGCCAGCGAGGTAATGGAGTTCATGGTCGCTCGGGTGGGTGTCCAGCAAAGCGATTAGTTTGATGAGAGCTTCATCAACCCGGTTGGATTTGAACAGGTTGATTACTTGGTCTTTTTCTTTTTGTGGAACTCGTCTCTTCCCTGAAGACATGATTTTTAAGATTTATGATTTGTTCAGATAGTTGCGGAGTTGATCAATTCCCCTATTCGGGCTTTGAGAAACAAATGTTTCGCTTATTATTCGGTTCCAAAGCTGAGCTTTGGAACCAGAGTTACTTTTGGACAGCCCGCCAGAGAAAGAATATTAGCTTATTTCTGAACCAATTCTTCCTCAGACAACTTTTCCAAAGCATCCTTAGCAGATTTATTTTTGGGATCGATTCCCAGAACCTTCTCCAAAATAAACCGCGTAGATTCAACATCTCCGATCTCGAAATAAAGCCGGGCGACGTTCAGAAGTGATTCGATATCATCCCCGTGCTGTTTTAAAATTTTCTGATAGGTCTCAATGCCTTTTTCATACTCTTTGGTAGCGATATAAATCTCCGCCAGATTCTTTTGTGCATCTAAAAATTTCGGGTCGATTTGGACAGCTTTTTCGAATGAGTCTCTGGCAGATTCATCCTCACCTAAATTTGCCGCGACAACGCCGTAACTGTTCAAAATGGCGCCGTTCTCACCACAAAAACTCAAAGCGCGTTCAAAATAGTTTTTTGCATCTTCATACTTTTCTTCATACTGACAGATAATGCCCAAGCCATAAATCGCTTCGAGATTTTCAGGCTCTCGTTCCAGGGTTTGTTTGTAGCTTTCCTGTGCTGCTTTGAAATTGCCCTGTTGCAAAAATTGGCTGCCTTCCAATAGTTTAACAGTGTCAGGCTGTGATTGATTCGATTCCATGATTCAATTTCTCCTAAAGTTTTTTCGTCTTTTGTGAGCAACCATATGGAGCGAAGCAAGCTCAAAGCAGAAGACTGCCTCGCCATCCTATTTTTATTTTAAACCGATTAAAGGAAAAGCCGGGGCTGCTCGCAATGACATTTTATTTTTTTAACTAACGAAATCAACTAAGCTGGTTTGAATCACCTCAGCCATCGTCCTCAGGGCTGTGGTCGTTGCATTTTCAAGTATTTGCAAATTCACGATTTCTTCAACAATATCCGTGTCTTGAATTTTGGATAAGAACTCTGCGAGATTGATATTCTCCGTTTCAATGAGCTGCTCTGTTAAAGTCAATCTATTTTGGATGACCCCAAACTCCGCAGAAAAAGACGTCACTTGATCAAGCGCACTACCCAATTCATCAATAGCATTTTGAATAGCGTTGGTATCGTTGCTCTCCAGACTCTGCTTCAAAGCAATCAGTTCGGCAAAAATGTCAACGCCGCCTGCCGGTGAAAAAATGTCTGCGCCAGATTTGTTGTATGTCACCTGGGTGTCAAAGCCGATATTACTTTTGATATCCGCATCGTTGCCGTTATAAGTGATGACATCGCCGGATCTGGTAAACGGCTTTGTGCCAGTAGTCTGGGTGCCGCCAAAAACAAATCGGCCTTTGAACCTTGAGTTGCCTTGATCGATTATATTGTCAATGAGCTGATCGATATTTTTAGCCAAACTCTGCCTCGCCTCGGCGTTTACCGTATCCGAACCTCCCTGAATTGCGATGCTTTTAGCCGTTTCCAGGTCGTCGCTAATCGCCTGCAGGGCGGCTTCGGAATTTGTGGTAAAACCCCTGATCTGCGTGATATTTTTTAAATACTGCTCGTTCCGGCTGATCAGAACTTTGAATTGCTGAATTTGCAAAGTGCCGGCCGGATCATCGGACGGCCGCCGCACTTTCTTCGTGGTCGCGATGTTGAGCTGCGCCTCATTCATCATCTGCAGGTTTCTCTGCACCGCCGACAGCATATTCCCGGCAATCATTTTATTGGTTATTCGCATATCAACTCCAAATTACTTCTGGCTACTCTCTTCATCTCTCATTACCAAAGCTCCTGCTTCCATCTCTCCTTCCCAAGCTCATGCTTGGGAATGCCAGCTCACGCGAGCGTAACTACCTTTGCGAAACGGAGTTTCACGTCCAATTCCATGCCAAAGTGGAGCTTCGGAATGAGTGAGGATTACAAATCTCATCACACCATATTCAAAATCGTCTGCGTCATCTCATCAACCGTCGTCACGAGCCTGGCCGCGGCCGTGAACGCCTGTTGCGCTTCAATTAAATTGATCATTTCCTCATCCAGGGAAACACCGGAAATCGAATCCCGGGTAAACTCGAGTTTTTCAACGGTAATTGCAAAACTATCCTGAAAGAAATCAGACTCCTGCGCCTGACTTCCGATTGAAGAAATCAGTGAATTGTAGAAATCACTGAAGGTAAAATGACCGTCGTTCATAACCAAACTATCTTGCAAATTCGCAAGCGAGAGCGCGGTGTTGTTATTTCCGGGTTCATTCAAGGCATCCGAAGCAGCGATGAGATTTGCATCGGCCAGAATTGCCGGATTGAGATCGATATCTGCCGCACCGGTTACATTGGCGTCAAATAAATCCGTTCCGGTGATACCATCCAGATTGTAGCCGGTCGAGTGAATGGCGTTGACTTGCTGCGCCAGATTCACCGCCAACTCATCCAGTTGAACCAGATAATCAGCAACGTGAGTGTCTCGGGTATCTAAAATCCCCTTAATTGAGCCATTGCTAATACCCGCGACTTGCCCGCCATTTTTGAACACCACTTTCGGCCCGATCGCTGTTGCAGATTCTACACTCAAAGCCAATTCCTGCGTCTGAGTATCCACGACCAAATGCCTGCCGCCGACAATCACATTGATGCCGCCGCTGGCATTTTCAATCGTTTTTACATCCACCAATTTCGAAAGCTCGTCGAGCAGCAAGGAACGTTTATCGCGCAAATCGTTAGCGTTACCGCCGCTCACTTCCTCATTAACAATTTTTTCATTCAGGTGGGCGACCTGAGATGTCAAGCGATTTACTTCCTCGACTTTTTTCCCCAGCTCCGTATTCAACTGCTGCTGGTAATCCGTCAATTGCCGGTTAATTCGTCTGAAGGTATTTTTTAAACTCACCGCTTTTTCGCGGACAATAATTCGGGCGGTAGTGATTTCAGGATCGTTCGCCAGGTCGTGAAACGAATCGAAGAAATCCTCCAGATTTCTGGTGAGACCGAAATCCGACGGCTCACCGAAAATATCTTCGATAAAATGCAAGGCCGTGCTTTTAAATTCATACTGGTAAAAATTGGGCCGCTCATTCAAGAGCTGCTGTTCGATAAAGTTGCTGTGGATGCGCTCGATGCCCTGAATGTTCACACCCGAGCCAAGAATTCCCTGCGGCGTCACCACCGATTTGCCCGCCGAAAGCATAATTCGCTGACGGGAGTACCCCTCGGTATTGACGTTGGCGATATTGTTACTTGCCACACTCATGGCGCTTTGATGCGCTTGCAGCGCCCGTCGTGCGATTCCAAGTATTCTTGATAAGTCAGGCATTGTCTAGTTTGTGATTCCTAAATAACGTGCATTAATTAAAGGTTCTTAGTAAGAATCTAAAATCTGTTTTGAGGTTGTCATTCAGTCATTTATTGTCAGTGGCCTCATGACCCAATGACATAAATGTCGTTTAATGACTGATCCTGAATTTTAAAACTACCAAGAAATACGATTCATCTGAAACAATAATTCGTAATTGTTTTTCTAGATAGAGTGATCTAACATTTTATATTTACCAACCCTGGTTTGCAGCTTGCCATCCTCTTGATAAATAGAAGCCTTGTCATTTCCACCCAAAAGTATCTTCATACTCTTTTCGATAAACCGCAGCGAATAGTTCAAAAGAAACTGGTTGCTCTTATTCAGCGTTCGAATTTTTTCAACAAGCGACATCAATAAATCGCGCTGTTCCCGAAGCCGCTCGGCATATTTTCCTTCTACTTCTTCGATTATTTTGCTCAGACGAGGATTCAGGTCATCGAGTGAAAGTTTTTCCGCCAATTCCTTCGTTTTCGCTAACCTTTCGGTTTCAATCGCTTTCGTTTTATTTGCGAGTTTATTTTCACTTTGGACATACTTATTTAATCGTTCAGTTTGGCCCTCAACTATAGCTCTTTGTTTCTCATGGAGCGTTTTTAATAGCTGCTTAAAGGCATCTATTTCGCTGGCGATAATCGAAATTAAGTCTTCTACAATTGCATCCATGGGCTACATTTCCCGATAAGCACTTAAAACTTTCTTCACATACACTTGGGTCTCTTCATAGGGTGGCATGCCGTTGAACTTTTCAACAGCTGCCGGGCCGGCGTTGTATGCGCTTAGGGCAAGCTTAAGGTTCCCCTCAAAACGCTCTAGCTGCTGTTTAAAATAATTGACGCCGCCGAAAATATTCTGCTCCGGGTGATACCGGTTCTTAACGCCCATTTGTTCTGCTGTACTTTTCATCAGCTGCATCAAGCCAACCGCGCCTTTTTTAGATATCGCTTTTGCATTGTAATTAGATTCCACTTTTATGATTGCTTCGACCAGCTTTGCATCGACGCCAAATTTGTCGGCTGCTTTATTAATAATCGAACGGTCCCAATTGCGGTCCATCTTCTGAGTTGAAATTCGTCTGACTGGACGCAGCCAATAGTCGGCGAGTGTTGCTCCCGGTGCCGACTCTTCCTGTCCGTTGTCCTTATGCAGGCTTTTAATTATAATATCGGACAAACCGAAGCCGCCCTTGCTCGCAATTGCCTGAGCGATGTTTTCATCAAACATTCTATGGTACATATCGCTCGACATTCCCTGGCCGAATAACCCGGAATTAATGCTGCGTCGCATATTGCTCAAAATCTGGGTAATGAAAATGGCCTCGAAATTCTGGGCCGCCTTTTTGAGCTTCTCGAACCTCGGGTTGGCCTCTTTCTTTTGCGCCAGATCGACGTAATCCAGTTTGGCCTTTGCAATATTGTTTAAAATTGAGTTTGTACCGTCTGTGCTGATTTTCAAATTCTTTGTTCTTGTGTGTGATTTCTAAATATAATCGAAATGGATAAAAATGTTTGTGTGTTTGTTCAGGTGCGAATACTATCTGAGAACAATTAAAATCTTTAAACACTTTAACACCCGAACACCCTAACACCCCCCTTTAATTCCCCCTTCGAGGGGGGACTAAGGGGGGGTGTTACATCACCACCAGCTCCGCCTGCAGCGCTCCCGCTTCTTTAATCGCCTGAAAAATTGCAATAATGTCCCGTGGCTTCACCCCCAGCTGATTTAAAGCAGAAGCGATGTCGCTGACCGTCACTGTGTTATTAATTACCACTGTATTCGCTTTATCAATTTGCACGGTCGTCGAAGTGATTCCTTCAAGCACGGTTCTACCGCGCCGGGCAAACGGAGCCGGCTGCGAAATCACCGGTGTCCGTCTCGTGTGGATGGTCAGGTTGCCGTGCGAAACCATGATTTCGGAAATCTGCACATTGCCGCCGGCAACAATCGTCCCGGTGCGTTCGTTCATAACCACTTTTGCAATTCGATCCTGCACTACAGTCAAGCTTTCGATCTCCGACATAAACTTCACCAGATCTCCGGATTTTTGCACACGCCGCGGCCACTTGACATAAATCGTCGCCGCATTGACCGGAGTTGCAATATTTGACGCAAACCGTGAATTAATGGCTTTGGCAACCCGGGAGGAAGTCGTAAAATCCGGATTTTGCAGCATAATTCCTAAAGGCTTTTCTACATCAAGAACCGACTGCATGGCTTTCTGCACAATCGCGCCATTCGGAACCCGGCCGACCAGAGTGTAGTTTTGCCGTATCTTCTCCCCATCGCCGGTTTCGATGTTAAACCCGCCGATTGAAAGCGGACCCTGCGCCAAGGCGTAAAGCTCACCGCTGGTGTTCAACAAAGGCGTAATTAGAAGCATGCCCCCTTCCAAGCTTTTGGCGTCACCCAAAGAGGAGACTGTAACATCGAGCTTTGTGCCGATATTTGCAAAAGCGTTGAGGTTAGCGGTAACCATGACTGCAGCCACGTTGCGCACCCGGAGTTTGTTGGCCGATACGGTAATGCCGAATTTCTCAAGCATGTTGGCCACCGACTGCACGGTAAAAATCGCCCCGCGGGAACCGCTGCTCCGGTCCCCGGAGCCGTCGAGTCCGATCACGAGTCCGTAGCCGATTAAATGCTGGCCATGCATTCCTTGAAAAGAGGCAATGTCTTTGATGCGGGCCTGGCCAAAAAGGTTAGCAAACTGTAGGATAAAAATTAGTAGAACTTTTAAATAATTAATCTTCATCTCTTAAGCTATTTTGTTTGAAAACAACGATGCTATCTCTTAAAGCGATGGCATCGATCAACTCTAATTCGCCGCAGCCGAGATCCCCAAAACCGCAGCCGCACCGAGTCCCATCACCATGAGCCAGGTCGACCAGCGACCTATCATGCCCGGCCTGCTTCTTAGAAAACCATCTTTTTTATAAGCGATTTCTACATTGGCTATATTATAAGATAGAACCATATTGTCCGAAGCGATATCTTTGGGCCGCACCAGTCCTTTTACATCTAACAAGTAAGATTCGCCGTTTACTTCGAGACGGCGTCGGCCTCGTATTTTCAGATTGCCGTTCGGCAAAATTTCCGTCACGACTGCTGTCAATTTTCCGGTGAGTCCATCCTTTTGGGCCGTGCCAGCCTGATCGGTCTGGTCGTTCTCGAAGCTGGAAGACACGCCTATCAAAGGCAAAACACTGGTGAGATTGCCGCTCAAACTACCGTTAGCTTTTAACGAAGATTTCCCGGAAAATTTAAGATTCGACTGTTGGGAACCCGAGGTTGATTCTACGATCAGAATCGTCACGATATCGCCGACCCTGCGGGCTTTGATATCGGTGTAAAGCGAACTGTTTTTATACTTATTAAAAGATTGGGCAAATCCATTTTGCGCCAAAGCGCTGACCAATAAAACAAAAATTAATCCCGTAATTCTTTTCATGATAGTCCTTTAAAGATTCACTAAAACCGTCTTTGCATCTATGACTTTTGCCGTGTAACTCTTTTTGTTTCCAACACACTTGACCCGGATTTCATCTCCGATTTTGCCGTCCTGACGGGCGACGCCGGGGGTGGTAATTTCAAGCGAACCTCGTTTAAAACGAATGTCGACTCCACCTCCTCTCGCAATCACCGGCAGTGTTTCAACTAAATTTTCGGTAATCACATCGCCGGTTTGAATAAGTCTCGTAGTTCTCAATCCGCTTATCTCTTTCAGCGAAGAAAACGTTTTCTTGGTAAGACTGGTTGTTTCAAGCCTTGCTAATTGCAGGTCCTCCGAATTTACAACGGTAAATCGTCCTAACTTCGTTTTACTTACTATAACGTTTTGAAATGTTCTAATTCGAGTGTTCACGTTCAACGTTTTCAGGTATTGGCCGTTTCGATACAATCCGCACTTGATGAATTGAAGGCCTTTGCGGACCGGTTTGCGAGATGGTAAAATTTTGATTTCATCACAAGCGATTTTCGCGGCATTCTGTTTTTCCAGATTGGGAAACTCTAAAAGCAGTTCGTCTTTTGACAATTGTAGTTTGTGCAGGACATACTTTTCAATGGTTACCTTGAGTTGTTCTGTGGTCAGAATCTGGCTTTTGCCTTGATTAACTGGCAAAATCAACAGGGCTATTAATGTGCATAACCGTAAACAAAAATCTCGCGGAACCTGCACTGAGCACAGCCGAAATGTTCGAAATGACATCAAAATACCAACTTTACCGTTTCAAGTTACTGGCGACTTCCATCATCTGCTCGGCGGTTCGAATAGCCTTGCTGTTGGTCTCGAAAGCCCGCTGGGCGACGATCATATCGACCATCTCTTTAACCACGTCCACATTGGATTCTTCCAGATAACCTTGAAGAAGTTGACCGAATCCTTCCCCGCCCGGGGTTCCTAAAATAGCGTCTCCTGAGGCAGCGGTCGCTTCAAACAGGTTTCCGCCGATATTCTTCAGACCGCCCGCATTGATAAACTTTGCCAGTTCAATTTGTCCCAGTTCCTCCGGTTCGGTAGCGCCGCTCACGATGGCCGAAACGGTACCGTCAACGCCGATGTTAATTTGCAGGGCCTCCTGAGGCACTGCGATTCCAGGTTCCAGGATCAAACCGACAACATTGACGATTTGCCCATCGGAAGACAAGCGAAAATTGCCGTCCCGGGTGTAGGCCAACGTTCCGTCCGGCTTCTGAATTTGAAAGAAGCCATCACCCTCCAAAGCGACATCTAAATTATTATCGGTGCGAACGACATTGCCTTGCATGAAATTCTTTACCGTCCCAATTGGGCGGTTACCGTGACCGATTTGCAGCTCAGTCGGAAGCTCGGTATTCAATTGGTCGGTTACACCCGCCGGACGTAAGGTTTGATAAAAGAGATCCTGAAATTCAATGGAGCTTTTTTTGAAACCCGTGGTGCTGATGTTCGCTAAATTATTAGCGATGTTATCAAGTTTTAAGCTTTGAGCAAACATTCCTAATGAAGCAGTTCGTAAGGCTCTAATCATTGTCCATTCTCCTAATTTTTCAGATTCTAAATTCTCGTTCCCAAGCTCCTGCTTGGAATGCTTATGGATGCGAAACTCTGTTTCGCATAAGCATTACGAAGCAGAGCTTCGTAATGAGTCAGTCTGCTGGGAGGACCCAAGGTGATTAGCCCACCCGTCCTATTTCGTTGGCCGCTTTTTGTAAAATGGCATCCTGCGACCGGATCATTTTCTGACCCACTTCATATTGATGCATCAAGTCGATCATGGCAACCATTTCGGAAACCGAGTCGACGTTGGAGTTTTCCAAAAACCCCTGTTTCAACTCTACATTCTCCAAAGGGGTCGCCTCAATGCCTTCCTTCAGTTGAAACAAGTTCGACCCTATCTTGGAAAAATCTGATGGGTTTTGGGCCGACACAATTTTCAATTTATCAATGACGTTGCCGTCAATGAGAATTTCGCCGGATCCGTTTATCAAAATTTCGGCAGCAGAATTCTCCTGCAAATTGATTTCAATCGGGCCGCCCTCTCCCAAAACGGGAAGGCCATCAACGGTAATCAACAGACCTTCCTGATTAAGCGTAAAACGGCCGTCGCGGGTGTAGGCTTCGCCTTCCAGCGTTTCAACGGAAAAGAGTCCGTCGCCAGAAATCGCAACATCGAGGGGGCGGTTGGTACCTTCCAGCGCACCCTGGGTAAAATCAATTCGAGAGCCAGCGTATGGGATCGTCATGTTTTTTGCAAAGTCCGGTCCGCTAAGCTCGCTGACTTTTTTCTTGAGCGCGTTGACGAACAGCTCTTCGCGTTTGTATCCTCTGGTACTGATGTTCGCCAGATTATTTGTTATGGTTTCCAATTGGGCCATTTGCGTTGTCATAGCATGGCCGGTCAGTATCAGTCTTGTTAACATCTATTTCCTCTATGATTAAATGACCCAAAATCTACCTGGCTAAAGCAACATGCATGCCATGCGCAAATCATCGATTTTAGTTGTTATTTATTAAGGAATTAAATGGAAACTCCGAAAAGGTTTTTTGGGCTTGTAACTGTTACTTTTTACCCAGTACAAGGAAATATTACCGATAGCAACTTATCTCTTTACTGTCCACATTACGCTCGCAAAGGCATCCTTTTTTTGCACACTCTTTGGACAGCCTCATCGTTTTCCTAATTTAAAGACTGCTTCTGCAAATTCTTCAAAAACTCGGCGCCGTCTTTGCCAATCAGCTCTTCCCTGGTGACTTCTTTACCGACTCGCGACGCCGCCACAATTGAGCCTAAATCGCGGGCGACTTCTGCCAATTCCGGCGGAGACGGAGACCTCCCTTTGGGAGTCTTCACCGACTCAGAAAAGGATCGCATTAGTGACTCAAGCCTGGGAGGCGTGTTTGCAGCACCAGATTTATTGGCTCGAACCACCTCAGGCTCCTTCCTGATTTCTTCGATTTCGTTCGATTCTAAAGTGGATTTCAAAATTTCGACAAATTTACGGTTTGTTTGTTTTGAAACGGCTTGCTTTTCCCCCAATCGCTTTCGGGTTTGCAGGGAGCTTTCGGATTTCTTGGAGCGCCTCATAAGATAAACAGCCATCAAAATCAAATCAATCAGGACAAACGCAGCGACCATCACGGAAACCAGTGTGTACTTGCTCATCAGTTGATTTCCCTTGGAGGTTCGATCTTTTGCAATTTTTGACAGCTCAGATTTCACTGAATTCAAGGAGGTTTGGAAAGGAATGATTGATTCGTTGAGCAGGGTTTCTGTGCTGTCGTAATTTGCAAAAACCGCTCCTTCCAATGAATCATCGGCAGCTGCGGAAAGCGAGGGTGAGTCCATTTCAGATGACTCAACCGAATCAAATTCGATTGATTGCAGAGAATCAACTTGAGATACAGCTGTGACAAGCATTTGCTCACCTGCCTGCGGTTCAGGTTGCAAAGTCTTCTCTCTTTTTTTAGTTTTTTCTCTCAAAATAGAAGTTGGATAAATGTCCAGTACAATTCGAAACGGTCGGTTTAAATAATAATGATCAACTCGTAGATTAGACAGCTTCAAAATCGTAGTGACTGAAAGAAAATTCGGTGATGGCTTAACGCTTACCTGCTTTAAATAACGATCTTTTTGATCGAGATTAATTTCACCAAAGTTATGAACCGCATTTACGCCGAGCACATCAATGATCACCGTGCCATTTTCAACGTCTTTGATAACTTGAAATTGTACGTCAGAATCGAATTGGATGACCACTCTGGAATAGGTTCTGTGAAATCCGGTGCGGATATCGGTGAGGTCAGCGCTTTGAGCAATTTGAGTGAAAACGATTATGCTTACAATCATCCCTACCCAGATCGAAACAGAATTTCTAAAGCAATTGCGTTCCGAAGCAGAAGCTTTGGAACGAGGAAAAACAGGAGGTGCGCTTGCATTTGCATTCCAAAGCAGAGCTTTGGGACGAGATAGTAAATTTTCTAAAAATATCACGGGTCTATCCTTGGTTAAACTTGAATGTCGATAAAGCCGCCTTTTCCTGAGGGCTCATCGTCCTTGGTTTTTTTAGTATTTTTTGGTTTTTGAGTCTGTCCTGAAATGATGGCGAGGTCCTGCGAATCCGCAGAATGCTTCTTGTCCTGCTTTTTCTTCTTCTGCTTTTTTTGCTGCTTAGGCTGCTGCCTTTCTCCGACTGAATTCGGACTTGCCGCAGTGGGCACCCCTAAAGATACACCGTAGTCATCCATGACAATTACCTTCTTTATGTACTTGGTTCGATGATGGTCAGCCTGCGAAGCTCATTGCGGACAGTAAGAATTGCCTTTCCTAAAAGACGGCTGATTCGTGATTCGGACAAATTAAGCACTTTGCCAATTTCCAAGAGTGTCATTTCGTCATGATAATACATGAGGACAATGAGTCTTTGCCGCTCAGGTAGTTTGTAAATGGCGTCTTTTACTGAATTGAGTATATTTTTTCTGTTTAATTGTTCAAAGGGGCTCACGGAATTTTTATCGGGGATGGCGTCACTGAGCCGGACCTCTTCTCCATCCACGTCATGAGGTTGATCGAGAGAAATGCTGAAATTAATTTGTGCCATCTCCAGGACGCGATGGCACTCCTTCAGCTCCATGCCGACATCATCGGCAATCTCGAAATTCGACGGTTCCCGGTTCAACTCAAAAGTTAATTTTGAAATGGAGCGCTCAATCTCTTTCAATTTGGCGCGGTCGGATCGGCTGACAATATCAATTTTTCTGAGATAATCGAGAATATAACCCCGAACGCGCCAGGTGGCGTAGGTTTTAAAACTGGCGTTTTTCTTAATGTCGAAGTCTTCCAAAGCACGGATCAAGCCGATGATTCCAGAACTGTGAATGTCTTCCAATTCGGCTTTATTTCGAACGGCGAGATTCATGCGCCCGATTACATATTTCACAATCGGCATGAATCCGACAATCACCTGCTCACGGAGTCTCGGGTTTTGAGATTTTAAATACTCTTTAACAAGGTCCTCGTTATTCACCCGCAATTTCCTCTTCTGCTGCTTCTTCCGGTTGCTCAACTGTTTTCGGTTTCACTGCTTTTGGCTCAACTTTCTTCGGGCCTTGAGTCATTATGACTCTCACTCCTACAAAAAATACGATTAAGACTAAATAAATGCCTGCAAATACAAAAAGTCCACGCAGGATGCTTTCAGAAAACGAAACGCCTGTGACAAGGCAATAGAGAATTCCAAGTATGGCGACAAAAAAACTAAACTTTATGATGATTTGGGTTATCATTAATTTATAATCATATTAGCAATTTGATTTTTGTCCGCTAAAAATATATCGTCAGGAACTCTTTGTCCATTAGTGAAAAATGAAATCGGCAGGTCAATTTTTTTGCCGACATTCAAAATATTACCTAGCCGGGTGGTTTCATCAATTTTAGAAATAATCAACCGGTTGACCGGAAGCGTTGAAAAATTTTTCGCCGAATCCACCAGAATATCCGGCCGCATGGAAGCGGGCAAAACGAGATGGATTTCATCAAACATTTCCAGGTTTAAAAAACGTTTAAGGTCCTCTAAATGGCCGGAATCTAACGGGCTTCTCCCTGCGGTGTCAACTAAAATTACTTGCTGATTTTTAAATTTATCAACTGCTTGTTTGAACTCTGCAGGCTCATAAACAATCTCAAGAGGTAACTTGGCCAATGCCGCGAATGTTTTCAACTGGGCAGCGGCCGCAACGCGATAAGTATCGATCGTAATCAGCCCGACTCTTTGCTTGCCAAAGTAATCTGGGTTCGTGGCCAATTTAATGATCGAAGTGGTCTTGCCCACGCCGGTGGGGCCAACCAGGCAGATCAGCTTTGGTTTATTGGGCGGCAAAGCAGTACTGTTGAAAGTATTAAAATATTTACCAATTTCGATCTGCAACTCCTGCTTGATTCTAAACTGATCATCGGTTTCTGATTTATCCAACTTGTGTGACACTTTATAGACCAATTCAGATGCCAGATCTTCATCCACCCCTTTTTCCTCTACCAGAAAACGCAGCGTCTCCGGCAGCAACAACATCTTTGAATACCGGATGTAATGTGACATATCTTTGAGGGTTTCTTTAAGCTGGTTTAGCTCCGCCATCAGCTCCGTCTCAGACTTAACCGGACTGCTTTTTTGCGGCGGTTTTAAATCTGCCGGAGTATAAAACATTTTTGCCGGCTTTTTTTCTGCGGGCTTTGCCGGAACAGAAGGCGAGTTATCATCTGACATGGCGGTCAATTCAAACATGCCGGGTTCGCCCGATTCCTTGTCTGATTTTTTTGTCTGCAAAATAATTGCATCGTCACCGAAATGCTCTTTAGCCAATTGAATGGCTTCTTTAACTGTCGGTGCTGTAAATTTTTTAATCATAGCTCAATAGTCCTATGCTGCCCATTGTGTTAACAACAATGCCCGGTAATAATTCGGAAATCGATAAAACGTGCAATTCCGGAATCACCGGCTCAAAAAATTTCTTGACAAACCGTCTTATGGTCGGTCCGGTTATGAGAAGCGGTTTACTGCCCGTGAGTAGCAGTTCCTGTTTTTTGTCATGGACCTGTTTAAAGAGTTCCTTCATGGCATCGGGTGAAAGACCCAGGTTGGCTCCGGGCTGCTTGCCTCCTGCCGTTTGCTTCAAAAGAAACTCTTCCAGCCGGGCGTCTAAAGTCATGGCGTGAATTTCACTTTGCTCGTTCTTATATAAATTCGTGATGGCCTCGGAAACCGCAACTCGCACGTACTCGGTTAACAGCTCAGGGTCCTTTGTCAAAGGGATGCGATCCGCTAATTCCTCAAGGATGGTGGACAAGTCCCTGATTGGAATGTTTTCTTTGAGCAAGTTCCGTAAAACATTTTGAATGGTTCCAACGGTCACAAGATTCGGGACCAACTCTTCGACCACGGCTGAATGTTCTTCTTTGAAATTATCGAGAAGATTTTGCACGGCCTGGCGGTCGAGAATTTTATAAGCATCTCGCTTTATGACGTGCATCAAATGGGTGGAGACAACTGCGGAGGCATCGACAACGGCGTATCCTTTAAGTTCCGCCTTCTCTTTTTGCTCTTGATTCAGCCAATACGCCGGCATTTTGTAGGTCGGGTCAACGGTCTTAATACCTTCCAGAGCCTCATCTTCGCCATCAGGTGCCAAGGCCAGATAGTATCCGGTCATCACTTCGCCGGAGGCGATCTGGTTGCCTTTAATTTTAATGACATATTCGCTGGCCTTCAGCTGCACGTTGTCCCGGATGCGAATCGCCGGAACGACGATACCGAGCTCTTGAGCAATCTGCTTGCGAATCATAGTTATGCTGTCGAGCAAATCGCCGCCCTGGTTTACATCGATCATTGGGATAAGACTGTAACCGATTTCAATTTCAAGAGGATCAACGTGAAGATAGCTTTCGATAACCTCCTTTTCCGAAGGTTCGGGCAGCAGCTCTTCTTCAACGCTTTCTTCCTCTGGTGATTCTGATATGAAGCCTTTAGAAATATAGCCAATGCCAACGATTACCCCTCCCAATACCAGAAAGGGCAGGGTTGGCAATCCAGGGATAATTCCCATAGTAACCAACACGCCACCGGCGACATAACTTGCTCGTGGTTTTGAAAAAAGTTGACTGGATAAAGTTTTGGCCAGATTATCCTCTGAGGTTGACCTTGTGACAATCAGGCCGGCGGAAGTCGAGATTAGCAGGGCGGGAATCTGTGAAACCAAGCCATCTCCAACTGTCAGGATCGTGTAAGTTGTGAGCGCTTCCGTCACACTCATATTTAATTGCGACATCCCAATGATCAATCCGCCGATGATGTTGATTACTGTAATGAGTATTCCAGCCACCGCGTCTCCGCGGACGAATTTACTGGCACCATCCATGGCGCCGTAAAAATCCGCTTCCTTTCTAATCTCAGTTCTGCGCTCGCGAGCTTCTTTTTCATCGATGATGCCGGTGTTCAAATCCGCGTCAATGGCCATCTGTTTTCCGGGCATGGCGTCCAAGGTAAACCTCGCCGCGACCTCGGCAATTCTGCCCGAGCCTTTGGTAATCACCACAAAGTTGATCACAACCAAAATGATAAAAATGACCACCCCGACAACATAATTTCCGCCAACGACAAATCCTCCGAACGCCTCGATGACTTCACCAGCGTATCCTTCTCCTAAAATTAAGCGGGTGGAGGCTACGTTCAGAGAAAGGCGAAATAGGGTTACCAATAAAAGAACACCCGGGAAGACGGAAAACTCGAGGGGCTTGATGGCGTACATTGGCACCAAAAGAATCATCAACGAGCAAGCGATGTTAACCGCCAGAAGAAAGTCCAGCATAAAGCTGGGTAGCGGAATAATCATAAACATGATAATCGCCACCACCGAAATCGCCAGCACGATATCGGTCCGGTTTTGAATTAACTCAATGAATGATGAAAATCGAGGTTGTGGTTTTTCTTCAGACAACAAAGTCTCCAAACATTACATTATCGCGTTCAAAAGCTCCGGCTTTGGAACGTATTGCTATCGAAGTTTCACTTCGAAAACCGTGGCGTTATGGCGAAGCAGAGCTTCCTAATGAGGTTTATCTCGTTATTGACGTAAATCCGGAGATTCAATCTCAGCATAATATGATCTCCGTCGAAACGAAAAGCGAGAAGCGAAGAGAGACTCAGGCATATTCCTCGCTTCTCGTTAATCGTTTTTCTCTCATCGATTTTTTAATTCCTTTTCTTCATCTGAAAAACATAGGCAAACACTTCGGCCACGGCATGGAAAAGATCGTATGGAATTTCCTTACCGACTTCGCCAATTTTATAAAGCGATTGCGCCAACGGTTTATTTTCAACAATTGGAATGTCGTGTTCCTGCGCGATCTCCCTGATCCTTTTCGCCAGGCGGCGGGCTCCTTTAGCCAAAATCATCGGGGCGGTCATCTCTTCCAAATCGTATTTAAGCGCCACGGCTAATCTGGTCGGGTTTGTGATCACCACATCTGCTTCCGCCACGGCATTCATCATACGCTGGCGAGATCTGCTCTGCTGCAAGCTCTTAATCTGGCTCTTCACCAGCGGATCACCTTCGGCCTGTTTTTGTTCTTCCTTTACTTGTTCTTTGGTCATACGCATGTCTTTTTTGTATTGCCATTTCTGGTAAAACAAATCCAGAAGCGCGAGTACTACCAATGCGCCAATGGTTCTAATTGCTACCTGAAAAACAATCGACGCAATAAACAGTACGATTTCGCCAACGTCTGCATAAATCAAATAAAGATAGCGCTCTTTCTGGGACATGATTGTCCAGTAGGCGATCAAGCCGACAATTAAAAGTTTCAGTATCCCCTTTACCAGCTCAACAAAAGATTTGGGAGAGACAAACTTCTTAAACCCGGTCAGTGGGTTTAATTTCTTGAAATTCGGCACCAGAGGTTTTAAGGTGAACAAAAACCCAACCTGAACCAAATTCACGCCAATTCCCACTAAAGCCAGAACTCCCAGTAATGGCGCTATCAATTTAAAAAATGACTTAAAGCCAAGTTTGAAATAATAGTGAATACTGCCATAGGTAATCTCCATATTTGCGATTTCACGATAGAAAATCTTAAACCCGGAAATGAGTTGCTGGAAAATTTGACTGCCAAGAAAAGAAAGAGTGATTAAGCCGAAAAGCAGAATACAAACGGAATTGAACTCCGCACTTTTCGCCACATTTCCCTCTTTACGCGCCTCCTGAAGGCGCCGCGGAGTCGCGTCTTCTGTTTTTTCTTGAAAGGATTCTTCAGCCATCTACATGTCACTGGTTACAGCTGCTTAAAGGTTGAAGGTTTTTAAAAAGTTATGTTAATGCTATTCAAAAAATGTCTAAAAACGCCTCGACTATTTTAAGATCAAAAGTTTTGCTTTCATCACTCTCGATAAAGTCAAGGGTTTGGTCAATTGAGTGCAGGCGCCGATGCGGGCGGTCGGAAGTCCAAGCGTCATAAAAATCAATCAAAGTAATAATGCGGGAATATTCGTGAATGTCATCTCCCCCGATTTTTCTGGGATATCCGGAGCCGTCGAACCGTTCGTGGTGCTGCACGGAAGCCACGCTGCTCAAGCCGTCAAAAGAGCACGGACCAATCAAATGACGAAAACCTTTGGTGGTATGCTCCCTGACTTTTTCCAGTTCAATTTCTTCTAATCTGGAAGCTTTATTTACAATTTCGTTGTCGATGAACAACATGCCAAAGTCGTGAAGCAGCGAAGCCAATACTAAATTAAATAATTTCGTTCTTGGGTATTTTAGCTTTTCGCCAATAAGAACCGAATACGCTGCAACATTGATAGAATGTTGATACAGATAGTCCTCCTGTGTCTTCAAGTCCAGAACTTTTGGTACTTTTTGATTCTGGCCACTGACATTTAATATGATTGACTCGGTCAATGCAATCAGTTCATACTTGGCATCCGAAGCCTTTTTCTTGTTGTCAGCCATCAGGTTTCTAAAGATTCTTTTCAGAACAAAAGGAGAAGTACATAGAAGACGCTCGGAAAGAAGATGAGAGGAAGTCTGAGTCACTTCCTGGTCATTATTTAACAGGTAGATGCTTTTATATCCTTTTTTCTTAAAGTGATCTAAATAATGAGGATTGATCTCAACGCCTTTGCGCAGCAATAAATTGCCGTTCGCGTTATAGAGATTTTTTCCTAGTTTTTGACCTAATACATCCTGGGATAATTCAACGATTTTCATTTTCTACTGCTTACTTTAAATTTATGTTCTTTTCAATCCTGTTCGCAATTACCTACCCTCTCCGGTGTCACGACTCCATATTCCAAAGCAGAGCTTTAGAATGAGATGGGTCAAACACCTGAACAGGTCGAACCGAAGAGTTATTACATATTGAAATACTGCACAAAATGCCTCACCACATTCGGGTCGAATTCTCTATTCGATTGTGCCATCAAATAGGCGACTGCATCTTCAATAGAGTGCAATTGGCGGTGCGGGCGATCTGAAGTATAAGCATCGTAGAAATCGCACACTGCAACGATGCGGGAATATTCGTGAATATCTTCACCCGACATACCGTTCGGATATCCTGAACCATCATAACGCTCATGATGCTGCAGAGCCACCGCCGAGACAATACCTTTCATAAAACATTTGCGGCTTAGATGCTGAAATCCCAGGTCAGTATGTTTTTTAACTTCCTCGTATTCACTCTCGTCCAGCTCACCTGGTTTATTCAAGATTTCCGGATCGATAAATTGCATTCCGAAGTCGTAAAGCAGCGCCGATAACGCCAAATCAAACATCTTGATTTGGTGATACTGCATTCTTTGTCCAATCAGAATGGCATAAGCCGTCACATTGATGGCATGCTGGTAAAAATAATCTTCCTCTCTTTTCAAGTCCAGAATATCCAATGGCGCTTCAAGCCTGTGGTTGACTTGTCTGAGCAAAGAATCCGCAAGCTCGCTAAGGTCCTTTTTTCCCTCAGAAATTGTAACTTTATTGGGACTCATTAACTTCTTGAAAGTATTTTTGAGCTCAATCGGGATTAGAGCGCGGGCTTTTTCAGAAATAATATGGCCGTTGATCTCCATGATGTCTTCAACATCATCAACGACGTAAATGCTTTTGTATCCAACTTGCGTGATGTGGGAAAAATGAAATTCCTTTATTACCGCGCCGTTTCCTAATAACAATCCGCCTTTGGAGTTATATAGTTTTTGGCCCAACTTCTTTCCAATTGCGTCTTGATTTAGCGTTACAACTCGCAGGCTCATTTTATTTCTCCTATAAATACTCTAATATTTGATTCAGATCTTGTTTCCAGCCGGACAACACAAATTCAAAAAAGGTGTAAAAAATCGGCAGGGACATGATAATAACAAACATCCCGGCTCCCAGTTTCACCGGCATACCTATAAAAAAAATGTTCATTTGAGGTACAATTCTCGCCATAATTGCCATACTAATTTCCAGTAAAAATATTGTCACCATCGCGGGGGCCGCTAACTTAACCCCTATTCTAAATATATCGTTAAACATCGTCAACATCTTTACTTTTGCGGCGCTTCTTAGCCACTGGTGATTCGTTATCGGTGCAATTTCAAAACTCTTATAGAGCGCTGAAATAATTAAGTGATGGCCGTTTAGATTCAAAAACAAAACGATCGCCACCAGTGAAAATAAATTACCTATCGCCGAAACCTGGGATCCGCTCTCCGGGTCGATGAGCTCGGCAACGCCCAGTCCCATTTGGTTGCTGATAATTCTGCCGCCAAATTGAAACGCCTCAAAAACCAATTTGGCGCTAAACCCCAAAAACAAACCGACCAAAATTTCCTTAGCCGCCATGGGAAGTAATAGAGGCAAAGTCAAGTCCGACAAATCCTGCTCGGTTCTCAGGGCCGGCAAAATGACAATGGTTAAGAACAGAGCTAAAAACACCTTAACCCGAACCGGCACACTCTGGCTGCCAAATATCGGTGCCACCGTCACAAGGGCGGATATGCGTAAAAAGGCCAGCAAAAAGCCCATGAATTGCTGTTCCGATAGCCCTAATATGTCGTTGAAAAAGTCCATTAACCTTACTTTCTATCTGTTTCACCTGAGCCAAATCAAAGCCGTGAACCCTGTCCATGTCTTCGACGGAGTTTATCTTGAACTGCCGAAAGGCTCAGCGAAAATCAGATTCCGACCCCGAGGCGTCGAGGTCGGAATAACATAAAAAAACAAAAGTCACTTTGAAATCACCGACATTTGATGATAAATGCTGGTAGTGAAATCTGTTAAAGTCGTCAACATCCATGGCATTAAAAACAAAATCACCAAAATAATCACTGCCATTTTTGGAATAAAAGTCAGGGTCATCTCCTGAATCTGGGTAACAGATTGAAAGATTCCAACCGTCAAACCGACCACCATGCCTGCCAATAAAATAGGCGCGGTTACCAGTATGGCTGTTTTAACTGTCTGCTGTCCCCAAAATAATACAAACTCAGTCGTCATGCTCTTTCTCCATTTAAAATAGCTGATAACCTGACACAATTGATTCCACAACCAGATACCAGCCATCGACAAGAACAAATAAAAGAATCTTGAACGGCATTGAAATCATCACCGGCGGCAGCATCATCATTCCCATTGACATCAGGACCACCCCCACGATTAAGTCGATTAGCAGCAGGGGTAAGTAGATCACGAAACCTAACTGGAACGCCACTCGCAGCTCACTTATGATAAAAGACGGTATCAAAATGTAAGTCGGCAAATCGCTCGGTGATTTTGGTTTTTCAATTTTAGCCAAGTTTACAAACAACATAAGATCTTTATCTCTAATCTGTTGAAGCATGAATTTTCGTATCGGTTGTATGCCATTTTCCAAAGCCTGCTCCTGAGTAATTTTATCCGCGAGAAACGGCTGGACGCTGGTTTTATTTATCTCAGCGAAAACCGGTTGCATAATAAAGTATGTCAAAAATAAGGACAAGCCAATGATAATCTGGTTCGCCGGAGTCTGCTGCGTTCCGAGAGCCTGCCGCAAAAAATGGAAAACAATGACCAGCCGGGTAAACGAGGTCGTCATGATCAAAATCGCCGGCGCTAAAGAAAGAACCGTGATGAGAAAAAGAATCTGAATCGCGAGCGTGTAATTCTTTTTTTCTCCATTGTCCGGAAATTCCACAGAAATTTTGGGCAAACCCTGAGCAAGTAACGGACCTGCCGACATAAAGCAGAACACCAGCAGGATACCTAAAATAACAATTTTTTTCCATCCCTGGCTTTTTCTCATTCCGTCACTTCTTCAGAAAACGATTTAATAACTTCTTAAAATTTGGATCAGGATTGTTGTTCTTCCTCAGTAAAGATTTTTTCATTTCCTCATTCAATTCAGTTGCAGGAATCTGCAATAAAACAGAAATCTGGCCATCCGTAACTCCCAGCAACAACAGGTGGTCGAGTGCATCGACCAGGCAGAGCGATTTTTTGGGGCCGATTATGCTTGAGCTCAAAATTTTGATCGGAGCGGAGTGCCGACCACCCATTCCGTTGCCAGAAGCAAACGTTTTATAAGCTCTCAACCCTAAATAGAGGATCAGGCCGATGACAATTATAAACCCGAACATTTTTAAAAACAGGGTTATCGGATTACGGTCTATATTAAATTCAGGCTCTTGGGCCGGGTCAGGTGGTGATTGCTCACCCTGTTCAATGGATTTTTCTTGCGGCACGCTTGCACTGACTGACCTAATGTCAGTGAGTGAACAGACCAGAACTATCAAAAGAAAAAGAATTAATCTTCCATGATGCATAACTCATCCTAATTTTTTCATCCTCGCAGAACTCAGCAGCTTTGTGACGCGAACGCCAAAATGTTCGTCTACGACAACCACTTCACCTTGGGCGATTTTGCTCTGATTCACGTAAATGTCGACCGGCTCATCTGCCATCTTATTCAACTCGACAATTGAACCCCGGCCTAATTGCAAAATATCACCAAAATTCATATCCTTGCGTCCAAGCTCAACTGTGATCTGCAAGTTGATGTCCAGCAATAAATCTAAATTCTTGATGCTGGTTTCCGGGACACTTTCAACCTCTTCCGCCTGATCGGCTTCTTCCTGCTCCGCCATCGCACGCACAGGCTCGTCAGCAGCAATCTCCTCAGGAGCCTCATCAGGCTTAGCCAAACCGGCCTCGGCCCCGGCGGCTTCCTCTTCTGCCATAGCCATCATGGCTTCTTCGGCCGCTGCTTCCTCGGGACTCTTTTCAACCTCCCCTGAACCCGCTTGCGGCTCGGCTTGGGCTTCTTCGGCCGCTGCTTCCTCGGGACTCTTTTCAACCTCCCCTGAACCCGCTTGCGGCTCGGCTTGGGCTTCTTCGTTTTCGAAAGGTCCCGTCATTTCTTCTTTAAGTTCGTCTGCCATAATTCAATAAAGCTTATTTCGATATGCCGTCTAATGTTATTGCATGATGTACTTTTTGAAGTAAACTTTACTGAACTTTCCTTCTTTCATTCGACTGTTTATTAGTTTCAGGATTTCTTTTTTCAAAAGGCTTCTTTTTGATATGTCCAATAACTCTGCCTCAGTCTTATTCGTCAATAATGTATTTATTGCATCGCGAAACCAGATTTCCTTGCTTTCTGCTTCGGTAATCACTTTCTCCTTTTTGGCTTCCAAGCCAATTTCCATCACCAAATATCTTTTTCCGGAAGTGTTGGCAGGGTTAATTACAATATCACCAAGTTCAAAAAAGTATCCCACTTCCAAATTATTCGTTTTTTGGGCATTTTTTCCCTTATTGGGATGCTCTAACAAAACGTTGAATACCAGAAAATAAGCGCCAACAGCCTGGGCAATGAGAATTGTCGGAATCAGGATAAATTTCAATAATCCTCCTTTACCCGCTTTCTTATCATCGGATTTTTTTTCTAATTCTTGATTTTTATCAATATCTTCGTCAGCCATAATTCATTATCTTTCAAAAGGTTAATATTTGAGATTTAGCAGCACTCTTCTATTCTTGGCGCGATTGACCGGCGAATCATTAGCGGCAATTGGTTTATGTTCGCCGAAACCGGCAATTATAAGTTTAGCAGGATGAATATTTTCATGGTTCACAAAATGCCTGACCACATTTAAAGCCCTTTGAATGGACAGCTCCCAATTTGAAGGATATTCCTTCGTTTGGATAGGAAGGTTGTCCGTATGTCCCTCGACTCTTATTTGCTTCGCGTCTTCAAACAATGTTTTGGCAATTAAAGATAACAAGTTGAAATAGGTCGGCTTGAGCTTTGCCTTGCCGGAATCGAACAACATATTTTCTTTCATCTGAATATAAACTTCGCCGCCTTGCTCTTCGATGCTGATTTTGTCTTCTATTTTTTGCTTTTTAATTTCCTCGCGCAACTTTTCAACGTGATCCAAAATGCTTTTTTGTTTAAGTTGTTGAGGATTCTGGGTCTTCGGTGAAAACCAACTTTGGTCGGGTCGAAGCTTTTTCTGTACTCCCAAAACACCCAGGGCGCCTTGCAGCGACCCCATCGCCATTTTAAACTTGTCTAATTCCATTGTAGAGAAAGACATAATGAGAATGAAAAAACACATCAACAACATCATCATATCGGCGAAAGTTGCCATCCACGCCGGCGACGATGGTTCATCATCTTCCTCTTCCTGTTTCTTTTTTTCGTCACTCATTTCAACCCTCCTCTTCGGCGCCTGCCATTGTTTTCCGTTCCGCCGGAGTGAGGTAAGTCACCAATTTGCTTTGAATCACTCTTGGGGACTCCTCAGCCTGAATAGCCATGACGCCCATTAACAGCATTTCCTTAAATTGAATCTCTTGTTCAGAACGCTGCTTTAACTTACCGGCCATGGGCAGGAAGAAAAGGTTGGCGAATAAAGCGCCATAAAAAGTGGTGATCATGGCCATCGCCATTCCGGGACCAACCGATGCAGGATCATCCAAATGTTGCAGCATCTGAATGAGGCCAATCAGAGTCCCAATCATCCCAAAAGCAGGGGCATAGGTTCCCATTGCCGAATACATCCTCTGGCCGATCTTATGTCTTTGCGTCATGATCGCCAGCTCTGCATCCATTAGTTTGCTTAAATCTTCATTTTCCGTTCCGTTGACAACATGCTGCAAAGTGACTCTCATAAAGTCCTCATCGACGTTGTTGAGGTCTTCTTCAATTGCAAGCAAGCCGTTTGTTCTGGCCTTCTTCGATATATCCACAATCTGATCGATGTATTTTGACGATGGCATGATTTCTTCTTTGATAACCTTTTGCGTGACTTTCATTACACCGATTACATCTTCCATTGGGAAGTTAACTAAAGTCGCGGCAAAGGTTCCCCCGAGAACAATCAGTAATGAAGGAATGTCAAAAAATGCCGCAACGCTACCGCCCATTAACATTGAAACTATCACAAGTCCCAAGCCTGCAACAATGCCGATGACTGTGCCTTTGTCCATGAATTCTTTTTCCTTAATCAATTCCGGACATCACGCCTCTGCTAACCCATCCTGGTCAAGGAGGAAGAGAGGGTGCTGCCCGGAAATTTATTAGATCCGTCTAATTAAATCATGATGGCGGCAATAAATGAAGTGATATCCGCAACCACTTTTATGACGGAGGCCGCTACGGCAACTCCGTCACTATCACATTACCTTAATTAATTAAATTATCTCTTCAACTGGGTAACTTCACTTAAAAACTGATCGCTTACCGTAATCACCCGGGCGTTGGCTTGAAAAGCACGCTGGGCAATAATCATATCGGTAAATTCAGCCGCTAGATCCACATTGGAAGCTTCCAAAGTACCCGAAAAAATCGACGCAGGTAAATCCTCGCCGGCTTTACCAATCGAAGGGATTCCCGTCGTGCCCGATGTCCGGTAAATATTGTTGCCAATATGAGTCAAACCTTCCGGGTTGTTGATCTTTGCCAGAGCAATTTGCGCGATCGTTCTGCTTCGACCGTTCGTAAACGCGCCAACCAAACGGCCCCTTTCGTCAATTGAAAAGGCGCTTAAAGTGCCGTGCGCCTGACCATCTTGATATGGCATTAAAACAGATGATTGACCGGCAAATTGCGTGACTCCGCTAAACCCGGTACTATTTTCGAAATCCAAATTGATAATGACATCATCGGCTCCATTCCCCGGCGAAAAGTTTAGAAGGGGCTGGCCATTATCGTAAACAATGGTATCCAGCGAGCCGGTGGGTTTAAAAGTAATTGTTCCGGTACTCCCTTCATTAATTACTTCATTACCTGAAAAACCCACTTTAAAAGTCCACTCGCGTGCATTCTCAGTTTTAGTGAAAGTAACGTTCAAAGTATGCTTCGAACCGAGACTATCGTAGACTTCAACCGAGGATGAAGTTTGCGGTGAAAAGCCTTTTGCGGTGTTCACGAAGCCGGGCAGATCAATGACGCCGGTATTGCCCGGATCCGCTGACAAAGTAATTGTCGTCTGACTTTCACCAAAAGCAAGATCGTTTAAAACGATGCTGCCATTCACTAGAGTGGCGGCGCCGTTAAAAGATGCCGATATGGAAGCTAACAGACCATCAATGGTTGTTCCATCATTGGCTGCGCCGTAAGTGAATGTGGCAGAAACAACCGACCCATCCGAATTAGTCCCGTTAATATTGATTATGTCACCATCCACCAGCGGTGTGGTTGTTTGAGTTAAACTATTCAAAGTATCGGCGCCGACCGCCGGGGCGCCTGCAACCGTGAAGGTTTGATTGGCTGTCCACTCCTCCCTGACCGGAGTTGCAGTGGCGTCTAAATTCCCTGCAATTGCTAAATTTTGAGTAGAGATGGCCGGCGAAATAACCGATGCATCGAAAGTGATATTGCCTAATTGAGCTGTCGCTGATAAATCACCTTTCAAATCTGCGGTCCAACCTTGAACGGTCAGGCCATTTGCATTCACAAGACGGCCATTGCCGTCAAAGTGCATATTCCCTGCACGAGTGTACAGCTGAGTGTTACCATCGCTGAGGACAAAAAAACCGTCTCCTTCAATACCAAGGTCGGTTTGTTTACCCGTGGTCTGAAGAATTCCCTGGCTGAAATCCCGCTCGATACTATTGGCGCGAACGCCCAATCCGACGAAGAGCGCGTTCTTCGTGCCACCGGATGCTGATTCCGTTGAAGATTGAATCAACTGACTCAACTCTTCAGCGAAATTGATCCGCGAGGTTTTAAAACCGATGGTGTTGATATTGGCGATATTGTTACCAATAATATCCATCTTTAACTGGTTGTTTGATAAACCAGAAACACCTGCAAACAATGCTCGCATCATGGTGTTGGTCCTCC
>JADFPY010000006.1 GCA_022562085.1 candidate division KSB1 bacterium
GGATAACTCTGGGCAAGACTTCAGCCTGATCAACTCGCAAAAGAGTTTGATGCACCGACCCTTCTACTATACGCACGTTACCGCAGACCCTAAGGACGAAAACACGGTATACGTGAACAATGAAGGCTTCTTTAGATCAGTAAACGCAGGCAGCACGTTCACCCGGGTGCGAACGCCACACGGTGACAACCACGACATGTGGATCAACCCTGAAAACACCGATTTCCTTTTTCAGGCCAACGATGGTGGCGTCAATGTCAGCCTCGACGGCGGCAAGAGCTGGTCGGAGCAGTACAACCAGGCCACGGCCGAACTCTACCACGTCGTGGTCGACAACCAATTTCCGTACTGGGTTTACGGTGAGCAGCAGGATAACAGTACCATTAGGGTGCCGAGCCTGCCACCAGTTGCAAGCCGACTGATTTCTCCAAAGCAGTTCTGGCTCGCAGTGGCTGGGTGCGAAACGGGCCCGCTAGCGGTGCATCCTCTGAAACCGCACATTGTTTATGGAGGCTGCAAAGGCCGGTTTAGCCGCTACAATGGTCTGACCGGCCAGGAGATGCAATATTGGGTCTATCCGCATTTCAACTACGGGCATGCTGCCAGTGAAATGCCCTTCCGTTTTCAACGTACCTCACCCATCGAGATTTCACCGCATAACCCGGATGTCATTTATCATACGTCGCAGTATGTCCACAAAACCACTGATGAAGGACAAACCTGGGAGATAATAAGCCCGGACCTTACGGCCAAGCCTGCTGGAACCCAAGGGTATTCCGGAGAACCGATTACACACGATATTACGGGCGAAGAGATTTATAGCACTATCTATGCTTTCAGAGAATCATTACATGAAGAGGGCGTCCTTTGGGTAGGAACCAACGACGGTTTGGTACACATTTCGCGCGACGGCGGCCAAAACTGGAAAAATATCACGCCGCCCGATCTGCCATCCGGAGGCCGGGTTCAAACTATGGAGCCATCACCCCATGCCCCTGGGCGTGCGTTAGTGGCGATTTACCGCTACATGCTCGATGACTGGTCGCCCTACATCTACAAAACAGAGGATTACGGAACGAGCTGGGAACGCCTTACAGACGGTACAAACGGCATCCCGGATGACTACCCGACTCGGGTTATACGCGAAGATCCTGTCCGCAAGGGCCTGTTGTATGCGGGTACGGAATTCGGTATGTTCGTCTCGTTTGATGACGGTAAACACTGGCAGTCTCTGCAGCTGGATTTGCCGGCAACCCCGATTACAGATATCAAAGTGCATCACAACGATTTGGTGTTGTCTACCATGGGTCGGTCATTCTGGATTCTCGACGATGTAACGCCGCTGCACCAACTTACTGAGAAAGTGGCCTCCTCTTCAGCCTATCTGTTCAAACCGAGAGACACCTATCGGAGTCGCTGGCCTTCTACGCGAAGAAGGGGTGACGGTGCGACGCCCGAGTATCCGTCAAACGGCGTCATGATTTACTATTATCTGGCCAAAGAAGGCAGCGAAGAACTCATAGTCGACATACTTGACGCAGCGGGCGATCCGGTAAGGAGTTTTTCCAGCGACACCACGAAAATAGCATCCCGGTCAGATGCAGAGGAATCATTCAGGCGCCGGCCTTTACCGAAGCCGCTGTCAGAAAAAGCAGGGATGCATCGCTTCATCTGGGATATGCGTTATCCCGATACGGCGCCGCTCGAAAGTCTGCGTGCCGAGAGAGGACCGCTGGCCGTACCGGGTCCCTACCAGGTTCGATTGACAATCGGTGACTGGAGCCAAACCCAAAACTTTGAGTTGCTAATTGATCCAAGGGTGGCTGCAGATGGTGTCACAGTTACTGATCTACGTGAACAGTTTGATTTGAACACACGAATCAGCGATCGGATTAGCGAACTACGCCAGGCAGTGCTGCGAATCCGGGAAGTCCGGAGTCACCTCGATAGCGCAGCGGCCCATTCCGAAAGTAGTGCTGACATAGTGGCTCAAGCAAAATCTATCCGTTTAAAACTTACGGAAACAGAACAAGCACTCGTCCAAACTGAAAAAGGCAAAGTTGGCGCCCAACTCAAGCCAATGCTGAACAGACAGCTGACTTATCTCTACGGCATGACCACAGTCGCCGACCAGAAACCAGGACACGATGCCGGCAGGCGGCTTGAGGATATTGAAAAAATTATAGCACTACATCTTGCAGATCTGCAAGACCTGTTGACTGAGGAGCTACCGAAATTAAACGTTAAACTTCAGGCCAGGGGCTTGACAACAGTTAAGTGACAGTCATTGAGGGCCGGAAGCCGCTCATTTAATCTTGACAATTAACAACTTTTTTGAGATTTAAGGAGACACAAATGATTACGTTCAAGAATTCACATCTAATCCCGATGCTGACCTTGAGTTTGCTTTTGTCCCTGTTGATGGCAGGGGAACTCTTGACACAAGTACCACATCCTGCAGACGTCTTCGGCTTCAACCCTGGAGATGATTACAAACTCGCTACTTATGATCAAATGCTGGATTACTACAAGCGTCTGGACGCAGCCAGTGCCCGGGTACAGATGCGGGAAATCGGCAAGTCGACTTTGGGCAAACCACTGCTTTTACTTTTCATCTCCAGCGAGGAAAATCTAAAACAACTCGACCGCTGGCGCAGTATCAGCGAACAGTTAGCCCGTGCCCGTATTGATGAGGAAACAGCTCATAAGCTGGTGAAAGAAGGTAAGTCCATTACTTGGATAGATGGGGGTTTGCATGCTACCGAAGTCGCCCACGCCCAGATGACGACCTTGCTCGCCCACAAAGTCGCCACCGAAGAAACGGCAGAGATGCAATCAATTCGTGCCAACACGATTCTGCTGCTCATGCCGGTCATGAATCCCGACGGCTTAGACATCGTGGCCTCCTGGTACAAACAGAACCTCGGAACCCCTTTTGAAACGACGCGCCCACCCTGGCTGTATCATTTTTATGTCGGTCATGACAACAACCGCGATTGGTTCATGAACAACATGCTGGAGTCCAAAGCGGTTAGTCAGGTGATTTACCAGGAGTGGTACCCGCAGATCGTTTACAACCACCATCAAACCGGACCCAATTGGACCAGGATCTTCCTGCCACCTTTTGCCGATCCGGTGAATCCGAATATTCACCCGGGCGTCACAACAAGCGTAAACCTGGTAGGCAGCGCTATGGCAAATCGTTTTGCGGTAAAAAAAATGCCCGGCGTGGTTTCTGATGTGGTCTACAGTATGTGGTGGAACGGCGGCATGCGTACAGTACCCTATTTCCACAACATGATTGGCATCCTCACCGAGACCAGCCACGCCACACCGACGCCGAGATTTTTCGAACCCGATTCCCTTCCGAAAACCATCGCGAGCAGACGCGGTGCTGGGCTAACCACATCCGGCACGAATATTTTCTATCCCGATCCCTGGAAGGGCGGAAAATCACAGTTCAGGGAACCGATAAAGTACATGCTCACTGCTTCTATGGCTGTTCTAAAAATCGCCACCGACCTCAAGGAGCAATGGCTTTACAATATCTACTCGATGGGACGCGACGCCATTGCCCAGGGTGAAACCGAAGAGCCGTATGCATACGTTATCCCCAAGGAACAGTGGAACTCCGGTGAAGAATTGAACCTCGTTAATGTCCTGCTGATTGGCGGTGTAGAGGTCCATAAAGCAACAAAGAGCTTTAAAGCCGGCGAACAAAAATACCCCGCCGGGTCCTATGTTGTCTACACCGCCCAGGCATTTCGACCTTATCTTGTTGACCTGCTGGAGAAGCAACAGTATCCCGATCGGCGGCGCACGCCTAATGGTCCCCCGGAGCCGCCTTACGATCTTGCCGGCTGGACCTTGCCACTACAAATGGGCGTCAACATCGATCGCATCGACAGTCCGTTTGATGCTCCGACCGTCGCCGTAGCGGAGATGGTTTCCCCCGAATCTGGCAAGGTTAGCGGTGGCGCTCGCTTTGGTTACCTACTTTCTCACCGACCGAATGCCAGTATCCTGGCTGTAAACAGGCTGCTTAATGACGGAGAACAAGTCTTTTTGAGCGGTGTGCCGGTCTCGGCCAAGAAGCAGAACCTTGACGCAGGCACCTTTGTTATTAAATCCAATGGTGAGGAAACTGCTGAGAAAGTCGCGGATTTGTCTCATGATCTCGGACTTGATTTTTGGGGTATCGATAAGGAACCTTCTGGAAAGATGTATCCGTTGCAACAAGGGAGAATAGGAATTTACAAATCCTGGGTGAGCAATATGGATGAAGGGTGGACGCGATGGCTCTTAAACGAATATGAATTTGCCGCCGATACCCTGCACGATGCCGATATTCGAAAGGGGGATCTCAGAAGTTACACCGCAATTATTCTCCCCCATCAATCTGCGAAAAGAATTCTTAATGGTCATACAAAAGGCACGATGCCCGAACAATATACGGGTGGGCTTGGCATCGAAGGAGCCGTTGCCTTGAAACGGTATATCGAAGAGGGTGGAACAGTGGTTGCCCTCGATGCGGCAAACGATTTTGCCATTGAGCAATTCGGATTGCCGGTGCAGAATGTCGTTTCAGGGTTGTCTTCGAAACAATTCTTCATTCCAGGTTCTTTAGTAAAAATTGCGGTGGAGACAGAACACCCGCTGGCCTACGGCATGCAACCGGAAACAGCGGCTTCGTTTAATCGCAGCCGGGCCTTTAAGGTTGTCAAATTATCACGCAAAGGTGAGGGCGGTAAGGAAGATATTCCTGAGGCACCCTCACCCGCTGTTGAAATCATTGCCCGCTATGAGAAAAAAGATCTTCTCATGAGCGGTTGGGCTTTAGGAGATGAGAAATACATCGGGGGTAAGGCTGCGATGATGCGAGTAGGTTTGGGTAAAGGGGATGTCATACTTATCGGTTTCCGCCCACAATTCCGTGGTCAGCCCAGAGGCACCTACAAATTGTTATTCAATTCACTGCTTGGACTTACTCTCGATGAAATACCCGCTGGTGAAGAATCGATGACCGAGACAGAGGATTGATGGCTTGGTCGATTTATTCTTGTTTATGACACAAATTATTTACCTGGATGGGAATATTTCGCGTTCGTAGGTTTGTTTCAGTAGGTATCTCTTTACTCAACCGCAAATTCAGCAAATTGAATTATGAGTCGATTTGATTTAGTAAGTGCAATAATCATAGCAGAAATAATTGTTTTTACTGCTTGTAGTCAAGATCCCTCAAGTCCGGATGCAAATTTTGAGCCCGAAGGGATCATTCATGAAGACGCACGAATCTTCATAGTTGACAGGACGGGGAAAAGGTGGGATGTCACCCATGCAAAAAAGAGGTATGACATGGAACCGTCCAAATTCCAATTTGGCTTGGGTCCCAATGCCATCAGGCCGATCTTAACCCCCAAGATGCTTTCCCCCGGCGACACGGACTATCCCGATGATGAAGCTGACTTTCTTGTTCTCGGCACGACCCTGAATGACGGCACTCGGCCCCTGAGTGACGGCACTCGGAGTTATTCTATTATCGACCTGACTCGGCATGAAATCGCTGATGAAAAATTTGGTAATTTGCATGTGGCGGTGGCTTACTGACCGCTGGTTGATTTGGCTGCCGTGTACAGCCGGGAAATAAAAGGCTTGACCGCCTCGGGAGGTCAGGACTCAGTCCTCACCTTAAGTGCCAGCGGATGGACATATGAATTCACTTTCGTCTTATATGATTATGAAACCGAAAGCCTCTGGTACCACCTGGAAGGTGAAGAGGGGTTAACGTGTATCAGCGGACCTCACGCAGATCGGACTCTTGAAGAATTTAGATCGACGAAGACTCGCTGGAGCACTTGGAAGGCCGACCATCCGGAGACTAGATTTATGGACCCCGCCTCCAAATAGAAAATCTTATCCACTCAAATTTTCTAAAGAATTAACTAACATTTCTCACTGGCTTATGGCCGCTCCGGCCGCCAAAAGCAGGCGTCCTGCACGGGCTGCGTGCGCCTCCTCAACCGGTGGCGCTTCGCGCACAATTATAGTTAGCCGCTCACCGCGTCTTTCTTGTGGGGTCGCCCTCCGCAGAAGGTAGGGGCGCCAACAAAATCTTCCCTAGACTCCAGTCCGCCAAACAAATTGTAGAGCGGTTAGCGAAGAGTGTGCAGCTATAGCTGCCACACCTCATTCCTTCCGCCCTTCGCTCTTCGCCCTACCTGTTAGAAAGTAAGTAGTGGTTTGATGCTATTTTGTGTAAATCAAACCCAAGGAATAACTCGTTCCGGACACCGTATTCTTGCCGGCATAAACGTGAAGGAATTCTCCCTGAATGGCTATTTGTTTGGTGAGGTTAACTATGATTGAGGGGCTGATTTTAAAAATATCTTGATCGCCTTGAATTATGTTTGGAAGAGCGCCACCACCACCAGGTAAGGGAGTCGTAACCGGCTGACCAACAATATCCGGAGGAGCAATGGTACTTTTCAGCCCGTCAAAAGTAACTTTGACCAGGACGGAGCCAAAGGAATAGCCGCCTTCCGCTGTGAAAAGAATCTGATCATGTAAAGGGCCACTGCGCCGGCGATAACCAACGCCACCGGTTAAATAGGCTGGAAAAGGAAACAGGCTTTTACCGATTAACAAGTGGCTAACAAAATCTACATTGCCGGTACCCAGCGGCGGGCCATCGTTATCAGGCGCGGCTTCATACCCAAGAGGTATTTCGATGCCTGCTTGATAGGACAACATAAGCGCTCCATCCAGCAGAGCATAGCGCCCTGAGAGAGCCAGGTCGGATACTCCCTGAGTATGACTCGTGACTTGGCGTGCAAGCACTCCCCCGCCGATAATTTCGGTACGTTTGGATGTCAGGGTTTTCAACGGAAGATTTGCAACTAACGTAAATTTTTCAAATAAACCATATTCGAGATAAGCGGTCAGATTTAAGTCTCTGAAGGAAGTATCTTCATATATGATTCTCTCCTGGAATATGTCAAGTCGCCGCCCTTCATGATTGAACTCTTTCGTCGTAAGGAAATAATTACCGGACACCTTAAAATAAAATCCATGCTTTTTTTGTACCCAGGCACCACTCAAAACCAGATTAGGCGTGATTAAGTTTGCTACCAAGCAAGCGAACAAAATCCAAATTATGATTTTTGTTTTCATTTGATAAGAAAGAATGTTCTTCTTTGAGGTTTATAGAAAAAACCGTTTTAGAGACGAAGATATTCCCGCTTCCTATGACAAGTTAGAGTTAAGGTGAATGAATGTCTTGACAATTTAAAAATATTTTCCATATTATGGAGCATAAAACGTGGCTAAATTTGAGCTAACTTTGTTAATGTTGAACAAAAGGCATTTTTTTAAATTATGAAACTCTGTTTAATATTTACCTTCCTGTTTAACGTCGGTCTTGTGGAAAAACCACAGAAACCAACAATCATCGAGCGCCTCGAATTTAACGGCAGGCTCCGGAGTCTGCGCAAACACGATGACCTTCTTCCTCGAAAAGTTGATGATGTCATCAGGAGTTTCAAAGATACAGTTCGGGTATCCTATGACTGTCCCAAGGGGAGCAAGTTCAAACGAGTCTACATAAATGTGACGACAAGGCATATCAAGTGGGATAGAAATTTGTCAGTTGGTGAAGAGCAGTTTCACGTACCTGGCGGGACTGTCGGTTACTACATTTGGCAGCCTACTATTATCATGAAGGGGAAAGAAAAGCGTATTTATGCAAACAATTTTATCATGTTCACCCTTGAGACGGCCGGCAAGCAAATGAGCTCCACACCGCTGGTGGATGAAGCGCTTTTTTATCATGAACTTCTGCACGGCCAGCTCCTTTTCGACGCTATGAAGAAAAAGAAGTGGCGGAAGAAGGTCTGCGACGGTGATTTCGACATGGGTCCCAGCGATTCAAATCACAAACGTATTCCCGGACTGGTACAAAATTATCTTCGTAGAGTTGCTGCCATTACGAAGGATGTTTGTGCAGTTTCCATTCCACCCCAACGAGCATCCCCGACCGCTTTTTTCGAAATTCAAATTGCAAGTACTGATATCCTTAAGAACAAAAAAAAGTGGCAGGCAATGACATATTATCCGAACGGTTCTAATGTAGATCCGAACAGTTTCGTGATTGAACCCAAAGGAACGAAAGTCATTGCATCGGGAAAATTAATCGATAAAAATCAAAAGGGATTTGTCTTGGTGCACTTTATCGAAGCAAGATAATACCCATTTGTCTTTTGAACAAAGGAGATGCCCGGATGAGCTTATTAAAAAGGAAGTCTCGATTTTTATTTTTGCTGCTTATCATTTTCCCCGGACTGTTTTATATGTCTGTTTCATGCCAGGAAAGTGAGTTCGATTTCATCATAAGAAATGGCAGTGTAATCGACGGCACTGGAGGTCCTGCATTACAAGCTGACCTGGGAATCAAAGGCGGCCGAATCAGCGAGATCGGTAATCTGGAAACTAGGACGGCCACAAGGATCATAGATGCCGGGGGTCTCACGGTTGCACCTGGATTTATCGATTTACATACCCATGCCGAGCGCAAAATATTAGAATTTCCGTCAGTGGAAAATTACATCCGCCAGGGTGTTACAACGATTGTCGGTGGAAACTGCGGCGGGTCTCCATATCCAATCGGAGACTTTTTAGAGAAAGTCGAGGAAACCGGCATCGCTCTGAATCTCACTTTGCTCGTCGGACACAATACCGTTAGACGAGAAGTGATGGGCCGGGAGAATCGTTATGCCACTGCTGAAGAGTTGCAAGAAATGCAAAGTTTGGTTCAAAAAGCCATGCAGGATGGGGCGTTCGGTATGTCAACCGGTTTAAAATACATTCCGGGCGCTTACTCAAATACTGAAGAAGTAGTGGCTTTGTCTAAAGTGGTCAGTAAGCATGGTGGCTTTTATGCCACACATATGCGCGAGGAAGGAATTGGATTGCTGGACGCCGTTGAAGAGGCCTTGAATATTGGCCGTCAGGCGGGATTGCCGGTTCATATCTCTCATCATAAAGCTGTGGGAAAATCGATGTGGGGTAGCAGTGTTAAGACCCTGAAAATGGTGGATGAAGCCGTTGAAGACGGAATGGACGTTACCGTAGATCAGTATCCTTATACAGCGACCAGTACGGGCTTGACTGTGCTGTTCCCCGCCTGGTCTCTCGAAGGCGGAGAGGAAAAAATTAAAGAACGGCTTGAAGATGCAACCCTTCGAGCGAGGATTAAAGAAGGAATAGTTCATAACATTTTGTACGACCGCGGCGGCGGCGACCCGGCCACCATCGTCATCTCTTCCTATCCCTCCGATTCCGCTCTCGAAGGTAAAAACCTTGCCGAAATCACTAAAATGCGCGGCAATGAGCCAACTCCCGAAAATGCGGCTGAGACTCTCATGGATTTATATCACGCCGGCGGCGGACGAGGAATTTATCACTGTTTGGTTGAGGAAGACGTTGTAAGAATAATGAAGCATCCATTTGTCATGCATGCTTCCGATGGCGCCACTATCGAATTTGGCAAGGCGAAGCCTCACCCCAGGAGTTACGGCACTTATCCCCGCGTCCTGGGCCGGTATGTCAGAGAGCAAAAGGTCCTGTCTTTAGAAGAGGCTGTCCGGAAAATGACCTCGCTTCCGGCAAAGAGGCTTGGGCTAAAGGATCGCGGAGTTTTAAAGAAAGGTATGTGGGCAGATATCGTTATCTTCGATTCTCAGAAAGTGATCGACCGTGCGACCTGGACTGAGCCACATCAATATCCTGAAGGAATTCCTTTCGTTTTAGTCAATGGCCTAGTTGTGATTGATGAGTCTAACCGGACCGGCGAATTCCCGGGAAAGGTTTTACATGGAGCAGCGAGCGAGCAAACTATTTCCGAGAAATAGATCTACTATTTTTAAAAAGATAGGCATACCATTAGTTTTCGTTATGTTAGGCCTGGCGTTTGGGTTGTCCGCTCAAACGCCGGTGGATGGTTGTTGGAACTGCCTTCTTTAGCGTCAAGAAATATGGAATTGATAAATTGTCACCATCGGCATGCTTAACACCTGCATTTGCAAATCAGCGGCCTGCCCGAATAAGTTCTTTTGCTGTAATTGATGGCAGATGCGGTCATCTTTGATCCACAAAAAGTTATCGACTGAGCGACCGGGACCGAACCACATCAATATCCCGATGGTGTTTTATGTTGAAGTAAATGGAGAGTTGGTGATTAATAATGAAAAATGGATTGGGGTTTACTCATGTAAGGTGCTTTACTATCGATAATGGTTCAAAATTTGGCATAGTTCTTGAGATACTTCTGTCCGAAACTTCGTTAGAATAATGAACTGCTAGGATGGATGTTTGTAAAAATGTACAAAATGTTTGTTGATAAGGATTGGAAAAAACAATAAAATTTTGTTTGAAATCGACTTTTTGCAGGGACAACGATGAATATCTTAGTGGATGAAAAAACCGACGTTAACCATACACCCTCTATTAATCTAAATCTGAACGTACGCGGGCTAAAACCATCGGCGACTCTCGCAATCAATGAGCGGAGTGCAGAGTTGATCGCCGAAGGTCGCGATATTATCAAATTTGGTTTTGGACAATCTCCTTTTCCTGTTGCGGCACCCGTTGTTGAGGCACTGCAAGAAAATGCTTTTCAGAAAAATTACCTTCCTGTGAAAGGGTTGTACGCACTTAGGGAAACCATTGCCGAGTACCATTGTCGGAAGTATGGCATAAAACGAAAGGCTGAAAATGTCTTGATCGGTCCCGGCTCAAAGGAGCTGATGTTCCTACTTCAGTTAGCCTACTACGGAGATCTGGTGATTCCAACGCCATCGTGGGTTTCCTACGCCCCGCAGGCGCAAATTATTGGCAGACGGGTTTACTGGCTGCCTACCAACTCCGCTAATAACTGGCTGCTCATGCCGGAGCAATTCGAAAATTTGTGCCAGGAAGATCCCGATCGGCCCCGGCTGTTGATACTTAACTATCCCAATAATCCGACGGGCCACACCTACACGAGAGAGCAGCTCAAGGAATTAGGGGAAGTTGCCCGGAACCATCGGGTCGTCCTGCTTTCCGATGAAATTTATGGTGAAATTCACCACGAAGGTAAACATACGTCGATTGCCGAGTTCTATCCGGAAGGAACGATCATTAGCACAGGTCTGAGCAAATGGTGTGGTGCCGGTGGCTGGCGGTTGGGAGCCTTTACCTTTCCGGATTCTTTACAGTGGCTTCTCGACGCGATTGCAGTGGTTGCGAGTGAAACTTACACGGCCACCAGCGCGCCAATCCAGTACGCGGCTATTCGCGCTTTCCAGGGCGGCGAGGAAATCGAAGCATATTTGGTTCAAAGTCGTCGCGTCCTGAAAGCAATCGGTACATATTGTTACAAGAAAATGAAAGAAACCGGCATTAAGATTCATCAACCGCAAGGTGCGTTTTATTTATTTCCAAGTTTTTCCCCTTTTAAAGGGGCTTTAGAGAGACAGGGGATAAAAACCAACACGATGCTCTGTGAAAGAATTTTGCAGGATACCGGCGTTGCAACTTTGCCGGGGGCCAGCTTCGGACGGCCCGACTCTAAGTTTGCACTGCGACTGGCTTATGTCGATTTTGATGGCGCAAATGTCCTGGCGCAGGCCGGCGCTATTGCATTGGATGAACCGCTTACTGAGGAGTTTGTCGAAAAAAATTGTCCGAAAGTAAGCACTGGCATCGAAAGACTATGTTCCTGGGCAAATGACTTTAAATAGGGGGGATGGCACCATCTTAACTGCCCAAATTACTCATTGACCTGATCTACCCCATTGAAAGAAGTTAGCTGCAAATCCGTTCTTATTGTTTCTTTTCACTACTTATTTTTTAAACTGCTCGACCAACCAGACCACTCAGATAGAAGAACTATCCGGTGATTTAGCTGCGCATATTGAAAACATTGCTCGGCAGATGCCCGGGCGCGCAAGCGAAGGATTTGTAAAGCCTACAGCAGGCCAGCTCAACAATTGGCATGATCTTGTTATTTTATTTTTAGACGGCAATCTGCCTGAAGTTCAATCTATAATTGATACTGAGTTCCCTTTTTACCGCCTTCTCAGATATAAAGACACAGGAATTGACGACCGGATATATTATGTTCTTGAAGAAAATCTCCCGGTCAGAAAGGGTTGGGGCACCTATGTTTTGAACCCCAATCAAAAGCGCGCAATTTGTGTTCAAAGTCCACATCCCTTATATGACATCAATACACCTATCGAGGCGGCGGAAATTTTCAGACGTTCCGGGTCCCTTTTTTTTATGCTGGCAGGAACCCACAGATGCGCTAATTCCGAACCTACACAATGTGATGGAACTTTTCGAGGATGCGGTGAGGATCGGTATCCGGTTTCCGATATAGCGCATTTTGTTACATCTGTGTTCCAGGTTACTCATGAGGCCGTTTCCGAGTATGAAGACCAAATCTATTCTTTGAGCATTCATGGTCACAATCGTCCTGAATGTGAAGATATTTTTCTAAGCAGCGGTTTAAGCGACGGGTCTAAGCAGATCCTGTTTGATCTTAAATCCAATCTTAAGGACAGCGGCTTAACCGTCGCAGTGGCGGGGGATAGTTCTTCAAATTGTCCTTTGCTGGGGAGTACAAATGTCCAGGGAAGATTCGTAAACGGTTCAACCCTGTACAGGGCCGGGCGTTACGGCGACCGGTTTTTTATTCACATTGAACCAAGTCGATTGGTGAGAGACAATTTTTCAGAATATTCAAAATTAATTGAGGGATTCGTTTAACAATAAACCAAAAGTGAAGTGAGGGTATAGTAGCTCAACGGATGGCTTTAATACACACGACCAGGGTCCTGTTTTTTCGGTTTTTCCCACGAAACATCCAAACCAATCGTAGTAAATTTTCAATATTCCCGACTCTGTAAGCACCACTCATGCCAACAGTATAATTTTCAAAAACTCCGCGAAGCAAGCACTTTTTTGAGTTTTTTTTGTTATTTTTTTTTAAATCGAGTCAATCGCAGAAAATCAATTGGGTGGGATGTGGAACCATCGATTGCCAAATCAGCCAGGATTTCCCCGATTACCGGTGCGAATTTAAAGCCATGACCGGAAAACCCGGCGCCAATAATTACGTTTTCATGTTCCGGGTGCCGATCTAAAATGAAATTAAAATCCGGCGTGATTGTGTACATGCAAACGGTAAAATTCGTTCGAGTCGGCTGAAACCCTGGAAAGACTTTTTCAAAAAATCGCAAAACAACGGGCTCGTCTTCCGGCTGGAGAGTTCTGGTTAACTTATCTGGCTGCGCGGTGAGCCCTGGTATTTCGTGCTCGCCAATTTTCAACCCCAATGGGTTTATGGCCGGGAAGCCATAAAAACCGCCAAAGTCTAATTCCACATAAAAGCTCGGAAAGTTGCCAAGTTTATAGTTTGAAATTTCAGGCGAGTCGTACCAGAAAAGAACTTTTCGCCAAATATCAAAGTCAATTCCCAATGAAAGCATTTCCTGGTTTGCCCATGCGCCGGCTGTAATGATCAGCTTGTCGGCGACAATTTCTCGACAGTCGGTTTTTATTGAAATGTGATTTTGTTTAGGCCGCCAATTTAGAACCTTTTCATTTGTATGTAACGTTGCTCCGTATCCCCGGGCAAGGTCAGCAAATTGTTCAACGGATTTTTCCACATGCAAAAATCCGGCGATTGGATCATAATAGACAACAAAATTTTCCGGTAAATGGAATTGTGGGAATCTTTTCCTGGCTTCAGTGACTGTTATCTTCTCGTGAGGCAAGTCATGTTTTTCATAACACAGGTCAAGCCCCTTGATCACTTCAGAATTCGGTTTGCCGGCAACAACCAGGCCGTTTTTAACAAATAGTTGCACGCCGGCTTCTTTCTCAACTTCATACCAAAGATCGTAAGCCCGGTTGAGAAGCGGGATATAGTCGGGGTGTTCAAAGTAAGCTTTACGAATAAGCCGGGTTTCACCATGAGAACTGCCGCGGTCGTGTGCCAGGTCAAATTGTTCAATGCCGCAAACTTTTAACCCTCTTTTTGCAAGTGTGTAAAGCGTGGCGCTTCCCATGCCACCAACGCCGAGAATGACTATATCGTATTTTTCCGGTTGGCTGCTTATTTTTAATGATTGTGACAAACGGGATCCCGGTTTTTTTTATGATGGAAGACAATTGACAACAGAAACAGTTCGTCCCTCCAGGCTTTTTCGCTTTTCGGTCTTTCGGGGTTAATACCCTGCCGCCTGTCCATCCTTGCGCGACTCGGAGGCACCATAATAAACTTTGTTTTCCCAATCAAGCATAATGCCCTGGTAGCCGCCGAAGCTGCCGACATTTGTACCAATACGATGTCCCATTTCCCTCAAGTCACGATAAACTTCATAGGGCAACCCCGATTCAAGGTAAACGCTTCCGCCGTTTGTCATTTCTTCCCCGGTTGGCTGCGAGGAGCCCTGGTGCAAAATTCTCGGCGCATCGCCGGCCTCCTGGATATTCATGCCAAAGTCAATTATGTTTATAACTATTTGTGCATGACCCTGTGGCTGCGTGGCCCCGCCCATGACGCCGAAGCTCATAAATGGTTTGTCGTCTTTGGTGATAAAGGCGGGAATAATTGTATGGAACGGACGTTTGCCGGGCGCGTAGGTGTTGAAATTTCCTTCTTCAAGGTCAAACAACTCGCCGCGGTCCTGGAAGATAAATCCGAGTCCATCCGGAGAAAGCCCGGTGCCCATGCCGCGGTAATTGCTTTGAATGAGCGAGACCATGTTACCGTCCTTGTCGGCCGTAGTTAAGTAGATGGTGTCGCCCGCCAGCAAAGCCGGATTCCCTGCATCGTAGCGTCTTGCTGCGCGTTGCGGATTAATCAAAGCGCGCCGTTGTGCGGCGTATTCTTTCGAAATAAGTTCTTTAAGGGGAATCTGATTGAAATCGGGGTCGGCATAAAATTTTGCCCGATCTTCAAAAACCAGTTTTTTGGCTTCGATGAAGTGGTGGATGTACTCTTTGCTGCCAAACCCCCACCCCTGAATATCATAACCTTCAAGGATGTTCAAAATTTGCAGCGCCGCGATACCCTGGCCGTTCGGCGGCAACTCCCAGACGTCGTAACCGCGATAGTTTGTGGAGACGGGTTCGACCCAATCGGATTTGTGGGAGGCCAGATCCTCGTACGAGAGAAAACCACCGACCCGCTTCATAAAAGCAGCCATAGTTTTGGCAAGCTCACCTTTGTAAAAAACGTCCCGGCCGCCTTTGGCGATTTTTTCCAGGGTGTTGGCAAGATTAGGGTTTTTAAAAACCTCCCCTTTCTTTGGAGCCCGGCCATTTGGCATGAATGTTTCTTTAAAGCCCTCATATTTTTTTAAAAACGGCGCACTGCGATTCCAGTAGTAGGCGATGAGCTCTGAGAGCGGAAATCCCTCCCTGGCATATTCAATTGCGGGTGCCAGATTTTCTTTCATGGAAAGATTCCCGAATTTCTTGTGCAGCTCAAACCAGCCGTCAACACAGCCGGGAACTGTAACCGGCAGCGGGCCATGACTCGGAATCTTTTCTAAGCCTTGTTTTTTGAAATAGTCAAGAGTAAGCGACCTGGGTGAACGGCCACTGGCGTTGAGTCCGTAAAGTTTTTTTGTTTTAGCATCCCAAACAATTGCAAAAAGATCCCCGCCAATTCCGTTGCCGGTTGGTTCCATCAAACCAAGCACGGCATTCGCAGCAATCGCAGCGTCAATGGCATTCCCACCTTGTTTCAAAATGTCCAGTGCAACTTGCGTCGCTAAGGGTTGACTGGTGGCGGCCATGCCGTTGCGGGCGATAACCTCGGAACGGGTAGCAAAGCTCCTGCCCGTGATTCGGTCCTGGGCATAAATAGGTAATGAAAACATCGAGACGAAGATGAGGGAATTAATAGATTTGATCATGTGCTCTCCTTAATTATGTCGAACTTTCAACTAACAGCACATTTGATTGAAGCTGATAAATGATTTTTAAAAGTTAACCATCTAAACGTAAATTGTCAAGTTGATTGATTCATCTCCGGTAAAATTGACTCACACCTGACACAGTGTCTTCGATGCGGACACAACTGAGCCATCCAAGTTTTTACCGTTACCCGGATGTTAGTGTTATAATAATTTGTAAATTAAATACTTAGAGTCGAGTCAAATTCGGGGCTAATTCTTGGTACGTTTCTTGTATAGCGCTTGCCAATGAATTAAAGATGTAAGCTTCGCATCAAGGACGAACCCACACCTCAGAACTGCACCTCGCGTCTTTCTTGCTCGAAAGCCTCTTTTCATTTACAAATTATTTGAGAGTTTTTTTAAAGATACCTTATCTAAGGAGATAGAAACAGTTAAGGAAGAATTCCAAAGGGTCTGGAGGCCACGGATGAAATTATTAATCATTGCAATTTTGACGAGCTTGTTCTCGCTCAATTTTTTGGCGGGCAATTCAAGCGAGCAGAAAAATAAAATCTCATACTTTGAGAAATCACTTCGGACGGTCGAGGGAGTTATCCAGGTTGATTTCGTTCGGCGATCGAGCAATCAAAAAGTTTTGAAAATTCTGGACATATTTAACCCGGGTTTACGGAATGATTTAAAGCAAGAAATTGCCAACGAGATTTATAAGATGAGCGTTAAATATCCAAATCTCGATGTGAATTTGATTTGTGCCACAATTACCCATGAAAGCGCCCGTACCTGGGATCCAAAAGTCGTTTCAAAGGCTGGAGCAATGGGGCTGATGCAGATTATGCCGGCGACTGGTGAGTGGTTGTCAAAATACGAGGGAATCTCCTGGACCGGAGCTGAAGAGGTTTTGTTCGATCCTATTTATAATATAAGATTGGGAACGCGCTACCTCTCCGCTTTGATTGAAACCTATGATTTGGAAGGCGGTTTGGCAGCTTATAACGGCGGCGACAAAAGAGTAAAATTGTGGTTGGCAAATGATAAAGCGGACGGCATTTTGTGGCCCGAGACCAGGGCTTACATCCCCTTTGTGTTGAATTTGTATGACGAGTTTAAGAGTAAAAGTCTTTAGAAATAGATGTCCCTCAAAAAGCCCGGGTTTACCTGGTGGAGCGCCCGGGTTTTTTTACCCCCCAATCCTTTTCCTTTTTATTAAATACTCAAACAGGGCACGGTCGTAGTTTTCTTTGGTGTTGAGCATGACATAGTCGATTTGGTGCTCCCGGCAGAATTTTTTATACGTATTGATAAATTTGTTGACCTGTTGTTGATATTCACTTCGGATATGCCAGGGCTGCGTGTTGATTTCTTCACCCGATTCTAAATCCTTAAACACCGCATCCTGCTTGAATTCAAAAGTTAGTTCCAAAGGGTCCAGGATTTGAAAAACGATGACCTCGTGTTTTTTATGGCGGAAATGCCGCAATCCGGAAATTACCTTCTGCGGGTCATCCAATAGATCTGAAAACAGAATAATCAACCCGCGCCGTTTAATCCGGTCCGCCATTTGATGCAGGGCTGTGGAAAGGTTGGTTTTGGAGCTGCTTTCGGTGTGATCCAGTTCGGTTAAAATTTGGTTGAGGTAGGAAGTGACCGAGCGGGGCGGGAGATACCGGCGGATTTTTTCATCAAATGTAACCAAGCCGACTGCATCTCGTTGGCGTATCATTAAATAAGACAGAGCTCCCGCCAAATACGATGCGTACTGCAATTTACTCATACCGGTTGATGAGTACCCCATGGAAGCAGAGGCATCCAGGAGAATGTAAGATTTTAAATTGGTTTCTTCTTCAAACTGTTTGACATAAAAACGGTCGGTTTTGCCGTAAACTTTCCAGTCGATATGTTTGATTTCATCGCCGGGCATGTATTGACGGTGTTCGGCAAATTCCACGCTAAAACCGTGGTACGGACTTTTATGCAGACCGGTAATAAATCCCTCTACCACTAAGCGCGCGCGTAAATCCATAGAGCGAAGCTTCGAGACAACTTCTGGATTCAGGTATTTTCGAGTATCCGTGACTTGTGAAGTTGGCATTCTTTAATCTTTTTTTTCTAACAGCCGTTCCACGATGTCGACCGTTCCGATTCCTTCGGCTTCGGCGTTGAAATTTGTTACCAAACGGTGCCTGAGGACCGGCTTCGCTAGGGCATGAACATCGGCGATTTCAGGAGTTGGCCGGCCATCCAAAATGGCGCGAGTCTTTGCTCCCAGAATTAGATACTGAGAAGCGCGCGGACCCGCACCCCAACTAATCGACTCACGTATAAAGCTTGGTGATTTTTCATAATTCGGCCGTGTGTTTCGAACTAAACTCACTGCAGCGTTAATGACCTCGTCCGCTACCGGCACCCGGCGCACCAAATTTTGTAAATTCAATATTTCATCCGCTTTTAATATGGGGTTCAACTCAGCTTCATAGGCGCTCGTCGTAGATTTAACGATCTGCGCTTCTTCCTCTCTGGATGGGTAATCCACCCAGAGGGTAAACATAAATCGATCCAGTTGCGCTTCCGGGAGAGGGTAGGTTCCTTCCTGCTCAATCGGATTTTGAGTGGCCAGGACAAAGAATGGTTCAGGGAGTTTATAGGTAGTTCCGGCGACGGTGACTTCGTGTTCCTGCATAGCCTGCAGTAGCGCTGCTTGGGTTTTGGGAGGAGTACGATTGATTTCATCAGCGAGGACAATATTGGCAAAGACGGGTCCTTTTACAAATTTAAAGGCTTTGTGACCGGTCGAGGTGTCTTCTTCAATGATTTCCGTCCCGGTAATATCGGAAGGCATTAAGTCGGGAGTGAATTGAATTCGGTTAAATTTTAATTCCAGAACTCGCGACAGGGTGCTAATCAAAAGTGTTTTAGCCAATCCCGGCACGCCAACCAGCAGACAGTGCCCCCTTGCCAATAAAGAGATGAGCAACTCATCGATGATTTTTTTTTGCCCGATGATTACCTTCGCAATTTCAGCTGTGATTTTATCACGAGCCTCTTTTAGTTCATGGACACTTTCTAAATCACTCGAGTTAATTGGATTTTCTGCCATTCAACCTCCGACTCTACTATTCGCTGATAGGGATTCTTATTAAAAATTTTGGGTTTTAATTGTAACCATTTCACGTCCAAATGTCAAATGAATTTTCTTGATGTTAGCCTCTGGTTTCATTAAGTTAACATTAGCATTTATATCGAAAGCTGTGGCTGTCCAAAAAGTACAGAAAAGGTCGTTGCGAATCCCCCAATTTTCCTTTTTAATATTAGTATGAAGGTCGGGGGATGAAGAAATCGTATGTTTTCGAAGGAGATTGTTTCGCAAAAGCATCTCCTGAGCAAGGTCGAAGGAACGCTTGCAAAAATGTCCTTTTGCACACTTTCGGATAGCCGCAGGTTGTCAATTTTTTACAAAAGAACAAGAAATGCAAAAAATTAATCTAAAGGGCTTTGATTTAAACGAGCTTCGCGACTTCGCCGAGTCAATTAACGAAAAACCCTTCCGCGGTGATCAAATCTTTAGCTGGCTATACAACAAAGGTGTCAACTCTTTCGATGAAATGACCAACCTGTCCAAAGACTTAAAAGAAAAATTGCATGAACGTGCCCGAATTGGTCAGCTTAAATTAATTACAAAACAACAGTCGACCAAGGACCAGTCGATGAAATATTTGTTTCAATTGGAGGACGACAGCCAGATTGAATCGGTGCTGATGTTTGACGACAACCGAGCCACACTCTGCATCTCCACCCAGGTTGGCTGTGCCATTGATTGTAAGTTTTGCGCGACCGGTATGATGGGACTGAACCGGCATCTGACGCCGGGCGAAATCATTGATCAAGTTTTAACAACACGAAAGTTAAGCGGCCAAAAAGTAACAAATGTTGTTTGCATGGGTATGGGTGAGCCGTTTCATAATTACGACAATTTGATGAAAGCCTGTGAACTGCTCAGTGATGAACTAGGCCCCAATTTAGCAAAGCGCCACATTGTCGTTTCTACCAGCGGTCTGATTCCCAAGATTTACCGTTTCGCCGATGAGAATCATAAATATCGTCTGGCGATTTCCCTGAACGCGACGACGGACGAAATCCGGTCGCGGATTATGCCGCTTAACAAAAAGTGGCCGATCACCGAACTGATTAAAGCAGCCAAATACTACACGAAGAAATCCGATCAACCTGTGACGATAGAATATGTTTTAATGGATAAACTGACCGATTCGTTAGAAGATGCGAAACGCTTGAAAAATATAGTAAAAGGGCTGTATTGCAAAATTAATTTGATTCCGTATAATGCAACACTCGGAGAATTTAAACGGCCAGAGGAAAAAAGAATTATGCAATTCTACGAGCAAATGCGGGATTTAAATACGCCGGTGACGATTCGCTGGAGTAAGGGGGATGATATTGATGCCGGTTGTGGTCAATTGGCGGCCAAGGCTTAGTTGGAGACTTCTTTATTATAAACGCGATGACGCAAGGCTGTCTCGCGAGAAAAATCGCGACAGGATTTTGGGGTCGTTTTGAAATTTTTTGAAAGCCGCTTTTGGTCGGCTTTGTTTAGATTGACCACGAGAATTTTTTGACATTGTTCTTCAGTTTCCTGAAACTTTTCAAGCTTTGCATAAATTTCATATAGGTTTACACGGCAAATGATTTCATTGTAGGGCGAAAGGACATTTTCGGTTTTTAAAGATAAGAGAATTTTTTCGTAATAGCCGGCCGCCTCATCCCAGAGCTCGAGCTTCTTTGCTGTTTTCGCTGCGCACCAAAGGAAGATTCGGCTTTGGGGAAACTCTTCAAGCGCTTTTTTAACAATCTCGAACCCTTCCTTGTAGTTTTCTTCCTCAATGTAAATCCAGCAGAGCCCGCTCATCGCGCTGTATCGAGAGTACTTGCTTTTGTTCAGGGCGGTTTTTATCATTTCGATGCCTTGTTTCCGTTCATCTCCCACAAAAGGCAGCCAGGTAAAATAGCGGCTCAACTTGCTTCTATAATACTTGTAAGTTCCCAGGCCAAAATAGAGATCATATAAGGTGCTGTCATTCTTCAGAGTTTTTTCCAAAGCCTTAATACTGTTCCTGCTTGTTTTAAAAGCTTCCATAAGTTTGTTTTGCTTCCCTTGATAAAATGCCAGGTAGCCATAGCCGCCACCTAAAAAGAAATAAGCCCAGGGATCCTTTTGGCTGTCTTTAAGATAACTTTTAGAAAGCTTGATGGTTTTTTTTACCAAATCGAGAAACTCGGTTTCCTTGTCGTAGGTTTCGAAGTCCATCATTTGTGTTTGTAAAACAGCCGCATGAAAAAAGTAGCCTGCCGGGTTTGCCGGCATTTCTTCCTGCATTCTTGTAAAGATAGAAATGGCTTTGGGATAAGATTGCTCAATACTTAACCGAATTCCTTCTCGAATCAGTGAATCACTTCGAGTTGAAATGAGTTGAGAGAAACAAACGCTAGGTACTATAATTACGAGGGAAAATAAAATTAATCGAGCTCTCACAGACACTTTGCTTCTCTTTTTGGTTAGGATGATTAGAAAAAGTCGTTAAACATACTGAGCCGCATTCAAAAAAAGTATCGTCATTTTAGGCAAAAACTCATCTGTGCGACCAAGTTATTAGTAAAACTTAAAGTGAATTTCTTAACAGGTTGTAGAAATAGCTGATTAGTGCCGATATTTTAGGAAAGAATATTTTGTTGACTTTTATCTTAAAAAGGCTAATTTTAATTCAAGCTTGAGTTTGAGTTGAAGGAATTGTCATGGCAAAAAAATTACATAATGCATATGATATTAACCGATTGCAATGAGAACCTATATAAAATTTATGCGATTTGGTTATTTGTTCATAAATAGTAATACTTATCGTTATTTTTTTCTTGACAAGTGATATTTTTTTTTGTACATTGCGAACGTATAATCGCTTCAGATAAATCCTGCCTTATTCTCGAGGAGACGATAATTCAATCTGTTTTGTGTGTGACCAAACGGGGTGGTAACTTCGATTAATTGTCTTGTTGCATCTTGCTAAGCTAGGGATATGGAGATGATTTGTTGAGTTGGAACCTGATCCTATCTTACCTTATTGGGAAGGAATGAACGGTATGCAATCAAAAAAAGTTAAGATAATTTATTTTTCTCTCTGTGACTCAAAAGCTAATCAGATAGAACTGTCATGGAGGAAGTTCTTTTCATTGTCTTTTTCTGTTTTTGCAATCCTTCTTTTGCTTGTCTCGGCTAGCTTGGCGCTTTTCACTAATTTTTATCAGAATTTAGAAATTTCGTCTCTCTCCAAACTCAATAAATATTTAAATGCTCAATTGGCTGATTTAAGTAACGAACTTATCCAAATTGAGACTCGAGTTGAAGGTCTGGAAAGGGAGGACGATGAATTGAGAATTATTGCTGATCTTCCCAAAATTGATTCGGATACACGTGACGTTGGTGTTGGGGGTTTTACTTATGTAAATGACGATGTGGCAATGGATTCAAGGGATTTGACTGAGCAAATATTTGAATATCAACAAGCCCTTGATAAAATGGAGAGAAGGATTAGATTAGCTCAGATAAGCCGCGAACAAGTCAGAAGCAAGTTCGGAGAAAATGAGAAAGTCATGAAGCACACCCCCTCAATTAGACCAATTATAGACGGCAGGATTAGAGATAAGTTTGGAATGCGTATTCATCCCATTCTTGATAGAATTATAAATCATGCCGGAGTCGATATCGCGGCCGAAAGAGGCACCGAGATTTTTGCTTCTGCAGCAGGAGTCGTAGAAAAAGTCGTTACAAAGTATACCCTAAATCGCGGATTTGGAAAACAAGTCATCATCAATCACGGTATGGGGTTGCGAACCCGTTATGGACATCTATCAAAAATCCTGGTGAACAAAGGGGAAAAAGTGGATCGCTGGCAGCCAATAGGGTTAGTTGGAGATACTGGGTTAGCGACCGGCCCCCATTTGCATTATGAGGTGATTAAAGAAGGTAAGAAACAGGATCCATTGCAATACATTCTAGATATGGACTAGACAGTTTAAAATCTCAAAAATTAAACGTCTTAGTGGAAATTTTCTAAGGCGTTTTTTTTTGCTATTTATAAGGAAATCGCTATAGTTGGATAATATGCAATTTTTTTTTAGCCCTGTTCTGTTAAGTTTGTTTATTGCTTTTACACCTGTTCGAGCCCAGGTCGTTTTGTCTGAAATTATGTTTGATGCTTCAGGCAGTGACTCACATGATGAATTTGTGGAAATTGTAAACTTGTCGGAGTCAGTATCAGTCGAGCTTTCCGGATGGCGGATGTCGGACGGTGAAGGAACTGACACGATAATTGAATCTCATGAGGGCACAATTTTGCAACCCGGGCAAATTGCGCTTATTCTCGATCCCTCCTACTTCGACAATTCCGACACTTATGACGACTTCATCCCTGAAGAGTGTTTAGTGTTAACGATTGATAACACAACCTTTGGAAGTCGAGGGTTTTCTAATTTAACTGGGGAAACCGTGTCCTTAATAAATTCGGACGGCGGGATTGTGTCTCAATACACCTACTCCCTTGGGAATGACCAGGGGTTTTCTGATGAAAAAATTGATTTACAAGGATCAAATTCACAGGAGAATTGGGCAAACAGCAAGTCAATTTTTGGGACACCGGGTGCGCCGAATAGTGTTTCGCCGCTTAATTTTGATCTTGCCGTTTTTCCAGCTGACATCAAATTTTCTCTCGAACCGGTGCAGGCTGGGCAAACCGTGATTATTGCTTCAGCAGTTCGTAATCTTGGCAAAAATCTGGTTGATCAATTCAAACTGACATTTTTTGAGGATTTCAATGGGGACTCCTTAGCAAGTATTGGAGAAGAATTAGCACCAGCTTTTGAATTTTCGGAGACGCTTTTACCGAAGGACTCGACATCTTTTTCATTGCAGTATTCAAATGTTTTACCAGGCGAGCACCTAATTTTTGCCAAAATTGAATTTGACTCAGACGAGGACACAACCAACAACATTGCTGCAAAGCAGCTTTTTGTTGGATTTCCTGAACGAACTGCTGTTATTAACGAAATTATGTATTCTCCTTTGTCCAATCAACCGGAGTGGACTGAAATTCTCAATCTAAGCTCTTTAACAATTAATCTCGATAAATGGTCTGTGTCGGATTCAGATACCGGTAAGCGTGTTAATTTTGGCAGTAATTCCAACCTTGCCCCAAACGGTTTTTTTATTTTAGCTGAGGATTCTGCAATTCTCGATTTCTTTAATCCTCCGGTGGGTTCAGTTTCGGTTTCAAAAAAGCTGCCGTCGTTTAATAACGATTTTGATAGTGTTGTGCTTTACGATCCTTCGGATAATATAATGGATAGGGTCAATTATAACAAAGATTGGGGCGGAGATACCGGAGTCTCTTTGGAGAAGATTAATCCGAATCTTGCATCAAACGACAGCACGAATTGGAGTTCTTCAGTGACAATCGCGGGAGGAACACCCGGTGAACAAAATAGTATCTTTACTCAAACTTTACCGGCAGATGCCGACCTGACAATTGCGCCCAATCCTTTTTCTCCCGACAGCGATGGGGAAAAAGATTTCACAATTATTAGTTACGAAGTGCCTATAACGACCGCTTCAGTAAATATAAAAATATATGATCTTCGCGGCCGACTCGTTCGATTTTTGGCGAACAACCAACCTTCCGGTTCGACAAATTCAATTGTTTGGGATGGCCACGATGATAGCGGCCGACTTGCGAGAATTGGTATTTATGTTGTTTTTCTTCAAGCATTAAATGCAGAAGCCGGTTTATTAAGAACCCAAAAAAAGACAGTCGTTTTGGCTGCTAATTTATAAAATTTGATGACTTTTTACCCACCGATCTTTCCTGCATCTTAAAATCGCAAAAATTTCACCCGCTACTTTTATATTGATTTTGCACTAATAAAAACGTATATTTATTAATTTTATAATTCCGGATGCCAATTCGCGAAAACGTACAATTTGCTCGAAACAAGATAGCTGAAGCCTGTCGGCGAAGTGGTCGCAAATCTGAAGAAATTGAGCTCGTAGCTATTACAAAGACAGTGGATGTGGAGCAAATTAACGAAGCAATTGAGGCGGGGATTCGAGTCGTCGGCGAGAACAGAGTACAGGAGGCTTGGCGGAAGTTTCAGGAAGTTGGCGAGAAAGTTCATTGGCATATGGTCGGGCACCTGCAGACCAATAAAGTTAAACGAGTTTTGCAGTTTGCTGATATGATTCACTCCGTCGATAGTGTGTATTTAGCGCGTGAAATTCAAACGCAAGCTAAAAAATTAGAGAGAACTATTGAAATTTTAATTCAGGTAAATACGTCCGGAGAAGAATCTAAGTTTGGGCTTGAGCCGGAAGCAACAATTGGCGCAATTGAAGAGGTTTCGACATTACCGAATCTTAAAATAAAAGGACTTATGACCATAGGAGCTTTTTTGCCCAACCCTGAAGACGTGCGACCCTGTTTCAAACTGTTGCACGATCTAAAGGATCGAGTAAACGAACGCGGAATTACCAGCGTTGAAATTGGCACTCTTTCAATGGGCATGACCAACGATTATGAGATAGCCATAGAAGAGGGCTCCACGATGGTTCGAGTCGGTACTGCGATTTTCGGGGAAAGAGGTTAAGGATTTATATGATTCGTTTATTAGATGCTCTTATCGACCTTTATATTTTGGCGGTTATCGTGAGGGTGGTTTTGTCGTGGATTAATTTCAATCCACATAATCCATTTGTTAAGTTTCTAATTCAGATAACAGAGCCGGTGCTGAGTAAAATTCGACAAGTTATTCCGCCGATTAGCGGCATCGACTTGTCTCCTATGATATTGATTTTTGGGTTGTACATTTTAAGGAATTTGTTGTTGTATTGAATCGGAGTTCCGCCTTAACTTGTTTTTTGCAAACTAATCTTACCAGGAGGTGGTTGACTTGAAGCTCACCCCATTAGACATTAAGAAACAAGAGTTTAAAAAATCGATGCGTGGCTATGATGCCATTGAAGTCGATGCATTTTTGGAAATGGTAGCAGATGAATTCGAGAGCCTAAATCAAGAAAAAAATAATTTGGCGGATGAAGTTCTCAAACTTAAGACTCAATTGCAGGATTATCAGGAAGTCGAAAAAACGTTAAAAGAAACGCTGATGCACGCCCAGGAATCGATTAACGAATCTAGAGAAACCTCAAAGCGGGAAGCCAATTTGACTGTTCGCGAGGCTGAGATGCAGGCGGAAAAAATCATGGAAGACACGAAGTTGAAGTTGGCAACCATGAAGAATGAGCTGGTGCTCATTAAAGCGCAAAAAGATTCGTTTGCACGCAGGCTGCGCCATTTATTAGAATCGCAAGTAGAATTAATCGGCGTTCTCGAGTTGGATGACATGGGGTTTGATAAATTAGAAAAGAAACGCCCTAAAGGTCATTCTAAACCTAAATACCAACAAGAGCCGCCGCAAAATTTTGACCAGGAAAAAATAGAATTTGGCAGTGTCGATGACATTTTACCGGAAGAACCGGATGCGAAAACCGAGATGAGAAAAACTGTAGATATAGAGCAAAGTCAGTCCGAGGATTTGCAAGAACGGACTATTGATCAGACCCAAGAACAGCAGAGGATTGAACAACAAGAGAAGAAGTCACGCATTTCCGATCAACTGATTTTTTAAAGGCGTCCAAAAACGGGACAAGGAATTGAATGCAGGATTTAAAAACCCAAATTGACGAAGCGGGTAGTTTTCTAAAGGAGAAAACAAATGTTACGCCTGAAATAGGAATAATTTTAGGCACCGGTTTGGGAGCACTCGCTGAAGAAATTGAACAAGAGACTGTTATTTCTTACGACCAGATACCCCATTTCCCCCTTTCAACGGTGGAAAGCCATGCAGGGCGTCTCATTTTTGGGAAGATTGGCTCGAAATCCGTCATGGCGATGCAGGGTCGCTTTCATTATTATGAAGGCTATTCAATGCAGCAGATTTCATTTCCGGTGCGGGTTATGAAACACATGGGAGCCAATACATTGCTCGTTTCCAATGCCTGTGGTGGCATGAATCCCTTATACACTCCGGGCGACATTATGATCATCGAAGATCACATCAACCTCTTTGGCGATAACCCGCTGATTGGCGTCAATGACGATTCGTTTGGTCCGAGATTTCCCGATATGTCAGAGCCTTACACAAACGAGTTGATTGCACTGACCGAGCAGATCGCTTTAGAGGAGAAGATTAAAATTCAAAAGGGCGTTTATGTTGCCGTTAGCGGTCCATGTCTGGAAACTCGTGCTGAATATCGGTTCTTGCGCGCAATTGGCGCAGACGTGGTGGGCATGTCCACAATCCCGGAAGTTATTGTTGCCGTCCACAGTTCGATGCGTGTCCTCGGCCTTTCAGTTGTAACCGACGCTTGTTTTCCGGATGCATTAGAACCCGTTGATATCCAAAAGATCTTAAAAGTAGCAGCGGAGGCTGAACCCAAATTAACATTGATGATGAAGCGAGTGATCGAGAGGGTGTAGTAAAAGTATGTACAAAGAACTTTCAACAAAATTAAATTTTCCTGAATTAGAGAAGGAAATTCTCGAATATTGGGATAAAAACAAGATCTTCGAGAAAAGCATCGAAAACCGGGATGTAAAGAAGTCGTTTGTTTTCTATGAAGGGCCTCCGACTGCTAATGGCCCGCCCGGCATTCATCACGTCCTAGGGCGAACCATAAAAGATTTTGTTTGTCGTCTTAAAACCATGGAAGGGTATCGCGTCGAACGGAAAGCTGGCTGGGATACACACGGTCTGCCGGTGGAAATTCAGGTTGAAAAAGAGCTGGGTTTCTCAAGCAAAGAAGATATCGAAAAGTACGGTATCGATAAATTTAATAGGAAATGCCGGGAAAGTGTTTGGAAATACAAGAGTGAATGGGACGAACTTACTCGTCGAATCGCGTTTTGGGTTGATCTTGAAAATCCGTATATCACCTATGAAAATAACTATATTGAATCAGTCTGGTGGATTCTAAGCGAGCTGTGGAAAAAAGAGCTGATTTATCGTGGGCACAAAATCGTTCCCTACTGTCCACGCTGTGAAACACCGCTTTCGAGTCATGAAGTTGCTCAGGGCTACAAAGACGTTGAAGACCCCTCGGTGTTTGTACGCATGCGCATCAAAGGAGAGGAGAACACTTCATTTCTCGTTTGGACGACGACTCCATGGACGCTGATCTCCAACGTAGCTTTAGTACTCAATCCTGAAATTGAATATGTAAAAGTTAAGCTTGCTGACGAACACTTGATTCTTGCAAAGACGCGGTTAGAGGTTCTGGAAGGCGATTACAAAATTGTTGAAACATATACCGGCAAAAAGTTGACTGACAAAGAGTACGAACCGCCTTATTTTTACGAAACGGATAAAAAGGCTTATTACACTGTACTCGCTGATTTTGTGTCAACTGAAGACGGTACAGGGATCGTTCATATGGCGCCGGCTTTTGGTGAAGATGATTATCAGATTGGTTTAAAATACGATTTGCCTGTCCTGCAGCCGGTAGACGAAAGTGGAAAATTTACTGAAGAAGTCACAAAATTCAAATCCAAGTTTGTGAAAGATGCCGATCCGGAAATTATCAAGGATCTGGAAAGCCGGGGGTTGCTTTACAAGTCCGAGGCCTATTTGCACAGTTATCCGCATTGCTGGCGCTGTACATCGCCGCTTCTTTACTTCGCGAAAAAATCCTGGTTTGTTCGTACGACTGCCATGAAAGAGCGCTTGATTAAAAATAACGATGAAGTAGACTGGTATCCGAAGGAGGTTGGTGAAGGCCGGTTTGGTGAATGGCTTAAAAACAATATCGATTGGTCGCTGTCCCGCGATCGTTATTGGGGGACACCGCTGCCCATTTGGGTCTGTGAAGCTTGCAATCATGAACACTGCATCGGCGGCGTCGAGGAGCTCAAAGAGCTTTCCGGTTTAGCGGAATTCGATGACTTGCATAAACCTTACATCGATGAAGTTGAAATTAAGTGCTCACAATGCAGTGAAAAGATGACCCGTACACCCGAAGTGATCGACTGCTGGTTTGATTCCGGAAGCATGCCGATCGCGCAATGGCACTATCCTTTTGAAAATAAAGATGTTTTTGAGCGAAGTTTTCCGGCGGACTTTATCGCCGAGGGGGTAGACCAGACTCGAGGATGGTTCTACTCGCTGCATGCGATTGCCACAATGCTATTCGATCAGCCATGCTACAAGGTGTGTGTTTCCAATGATTTGATTTTAGACAAATTTGGCCAGAAGATGTCCAAATCGAAAGGGAATACGGTCGATCCTAAAAACATTATCGATGAATACGGCGCCGATGCGGTTAGATGGTATCTGCTTACAGTGAGTCCACCCTGGGTTCCAACCAAATTTGATGTCGAAGGGGTAAATGAGGTCGTTCGAAAGTTCTTTGGCACTTTGGTTAACGTTTACTCATTCTTTACAACTTATGCGAATATCGATAAGTTTAAATATGAAAAATCTAAAATCGTAGTCGAAAAACGCGCGGAAATTGACCGCTGGCTTTTAAGTTCCTTAAACAGACTTGTCGAGAAAATTGAAAATCATTTGTCACGTTATGATCTGACCAAAGCTGCACGCTTGATTTCCGAATTTGTCATCGATGATCTTTCCAACTGGTATGTACGCCGGTGCCGGCGTCGGTTCTGGAAATCCGAAATGGGGGATGACAAGCTTGCTGCTTACGAAACTTTGTACGAAGTTTTGATCGCTGTAACTAAATTATTAGCGCCTTACACCCCATTTATTTCGGAGGAAATTCACAAAAATCTGACCCAAAACGGCGATGCTAATGTTGAGAGCGTGCATTTGGCATTTTACCCAAAAAGAATACCCGCGAACATACGTATCGAGATACTGAATTAGAGGAGAGAATGGATTTGGTCCGGCGTGTTGTGTTTCTTGGCCGAGCGCTGAGAAATGAATCAGCAATTAAAGTTAGGCAACCGTTGTCGAGAATTGTCGTAGTAGCTAAAGATCAAAACGCGCAGAATCATATCCTAAGTATGGCAAGTTTGATTACGGAAGAGCTTAATATTAAGAATATTGAGTTTGTTTCCGACACAGCAGGGTTGACTATAAAAAAAGCAAAGCCTCTTTTTAAGCAATTAGGCCCGCGCTTGGGAAAAAATGCCAAGATGGCAGCAAACATGATCCGCGACTTTGGTGAAAAAGAAATCACTGAATTAGAACAGAAAGGTGAATTTACGATCGATATCGAAAAGCAGAAAAAAGTAATTAAAATAACCGATCTCGAAATTGTCTCACAGAGCGCTGAAGGTCTTGTTGTACAGGCCGATGATGTATTGACCGCTGCCTTAGATACTCGAATCACGGACGATCTCAGGATTGAAGGTTTAGCGAGAGAATTTGTCAATCGCGTTCAAAATATGCGCAAAAATGCCGGGTTTGATGTAATAGATCGTATTAAAATTTACTATGAGACCTCGGATGAACTCTTAAAAGCAATCGCACAGCGTTCGGAGTATATTTGCAATGAGACTTTGGCAGAATCCCTATCTCCGAATTTTCAGAAAGCCTCGTTCACGGAAAATTGGGAGATCAACGGTTCTAAAGCGGCAATCGGAATCGAAAAAGTTGTATAAGTGAAATTGAAACTCAGATTAACGGAGGTATAAATGACAAAGAAGGACCTGAAAAAATTCAAGAAACTGCTTCTCGAAAAGAGGGACGAAATGCTCAAGGATTTAGGGCAATTAAAAGACAGAGAAATGGCATCGACTTTAAAAGACGCTTCCGGGGAGAATTCTGCCTACTCCTTTCATATGGCGGATGTGGGAACCGATAATATGGAACGTGAAAAGGCTTTCTTTTTTGCGACTCGAGAGGGGAAATTTCTCAACCACATTGAGGAAGCCCTGCAACGAGTTGAAAGCGGTGATTATGGCAATTGTATTGATTGCGAGAGGCCTATTCCTCAGGAAAGATTAGTGGCGGTGCCGACTGCGACAAGATGCGTTCCCTGTAAGGGAAAGGCAGACGGATAATTCAATGTATTTTTAATTAACACGAGAGTTGCGTGTGAAAGTTTTTTTGATTTCTATAATTGTTGTTATTCTCGATCAAATTACCAAGCTATCAGTGCGATATTCATTTGAATACGGTATCCCCCATAATATAATTGGCGACTGGGTACGCCTGACATATATTGAAAATCCCGGAATGGCTTTCGGCATTCAAGTCGGTGGCCAGCCCTTTTTTACCATTTTTGCAGTAATCGCTACGGTCATAATTTTCATTTACATTCTGAAGGCCCGTAACGAAAAAATGTCTCTGAATTTTGCACTCGCAATGATTTTAGGCGGTGCTATCGGTAATTTGATTGATCGGTTTCTTTATGGTAAAGTAGTCGATTTTGTCGATGTTGGTTTTGGAAATGCCCGTTGGCCGATTTTTAATGTGGCGGATAGTGCCGTAACAATCGGGATGATGATACTAATCGTATTTGTCGTGTTTGATAAAAGTTCCAAACAGACGGACGAAACCACAGAAGTAGCCGCCGAAAAAAGAGCATAAATCCCTCGTTTTATATTACGTTCACCCACCAATTTTTATGCAAGAGGAAAATTACTTTGAAGTAGTTATCCCGTCTCAACAGGGAAAACAACGCCTTGATAAATTCCTAACTCAGCAAATCGCTTCGGTTTCCCGGGCGCGTTTGCAAAAATTAATTCGGGAAGATTTGGTTAAGGTGAATGGCCAGCCTGCCAAAGCCAGCCATCTTGTTTCGCCCGGCGAAAAGGTTGAGGTCTGCGTTCCCAAACCCACTCCGGTTGATATCCTCTCGGAAGATATTCCGTTAAATATTATTTATGAAGATGAGCACCTGTTGGTTTTAAATAAAATCTCTGGAATGGTCGTCCACCCGGCGTTTGGCAACTATACGGGTACACTTGTGAATGCTCTGCTTTATCATTGCGGCGATCTCTCGTCAATCGGAGGTCGGCAACGACCCGGAATCGTCCACCGGCTTGATAAAGACACATCCGGATTAATGGTGGTTGCAAAAAACGATGCTGCCCACCAAAGTCTTTCCAGTCAATTTAAGCAGAAGGAAACGGAACGGGAATATCAAGCCATCTGCTGGGGGAGATTTAAAAAGAGGAAGGGCAAGATAGAAACGTTTATTGCGCGAAGCCCTAAAGATCGAAAGCGAATGACTGTGCAGTTGTCCGGTAAGTTAGCGATTACGAATTATCAAGTTCTGGAGACGCATTGGGTACATTCCCTCGTCAAGCTAAATTTGAAAACCGGGCGAACCCATCAAATCAGGGTGCATCTTTCATATCTCGGTTACCCGGTTTTCGGCGATGCAGAATATGGCGGTCGCAACAGGCAATTGGGAAATTTACCCAACGATGAACGGGAGTTTGCCAGCAAGCTTCTTCTAAAGATGGACCGGCAAGCTTTGCACGCAAAAGTGCTTGGGTTTATTCACCCCTCCAAAAATGAATTCATGCGATTTGATTCGGACCTGCCTGAAGATATGAAACTTTTGCTGGAAAGTATCCGTAATCAAAGAAAGTGATTTTTTTTAGATTTAAAATTTCTTCCCTTTTTATTCAAACTCTAAATTTTTGTTGGCAACATTTCACAAAAGAAACTGTCTGATATAATATACCTCGAATGAATAATCAGCAGTTTGTTGCAAGTTATCAGTTTTTTTATTAAACCCTTAAATTATTGAGGTGCATGATGAAAGTAATAACGGGCTTGATGACTGTGATTCTTTTTGCCACGCTTTTTACCACCAATCTTTTTTCACAATTAGACCTTGACAGAAGCGATCAAGAGACTCTCGACCGGGTCAAGGAAAAGTATCTGGATGATCGCGGTCGGATGGAAATTAAGTACTTTTCGGGTAACAAGGTTATCAAAAAAAAGGAAAGGCTGCCTTATCACGTTGTTGTAGTCCGGGGCGATTTGACAATCCGGGGCGAAATAGAAGGAAGCGCAGTCGCTCTTTTTGGCGATGTCAGAGTGAAATCGAGCGGGTGTGTCGATGGCGATGTGATTAGCGTTGACGGTTGGATAGATCAATCCGGAAATGCTTGGGTCAAAGGTGACGCTTTGGAGATATCTTCGAGAAGTTTGAAGCGCCACCACACCGGATATTCCAACCGTGAGATCCGTAGAACGAGGAGCTATTCCAGAAGATCATTTCGGCGAGACAGCCGCTACAGACATGGCATTTCGTTTCAAAATTACTGGTCGGTGAACGAGCTCGACAATTTTATTCTCAGGTATAATAGAGTGGAGGGCGGTTTTATTGGCTTCCGCGAACCCCGGGATCATTACCATAATTGGAGGATGGGACACTTAAACCCTTTCGGGGAAATAGGTTATGGGTTTGAGAATAAGGATTTGCGCTACCAAATTGGTGGGCAGCTCTCTACTTTAAGTTCGCTCAATTTATTCTTAGGCGGCGAATATCACGACTTCACGGATACCCAGGATGCGTGGTTGGTTTCGGAAAGTGAAAACAGCGCAAACGCACTTTTCGTAAAAAAAGACTTTTTAGATTACTATCGAAGAAAAGGGTTTAGTTTTTTCGCTGTTCAGGAATTCACTCGCGATTTTAAAGTCAAAGTGGAATACAGAAATGATGATTACTCGAATATGCTCAATACGTCGAACTGGTCATTGTTCAGAGGAGGGCATGACTTCAGATTGAATCCCCTGATTAATGAAGGAAATATGCGCAGTTTGATTTTCAGTGTTAATTTGGATACCCGCTACGACGCCAGAGTTCCGGAAAGTGGCTGGTATTTAAACGGCACCGCCGAATTTGCCGGCCAGGTTGCCGGTCAGGAATTAAATGGTGATTTTAACTTCGATCGCTATATTATCGACTTGCGTAGATATCAGACGTTGAGTTACTTCGAAAGTCTCGATTTTAGGCTTCGAGTTGGATCAGGTCGGGGAAATGTTCCTGAACAATTCCTTTTTGATTTAGGAGGTATTTCTACTTTGCCCGGCTATCATTTCAAAGAATTCACCGGCGACCGGATGGTGATGTTTAATTCTGAATACAGAACAGACGGCGAATTCCTTTTTGATGATATTTGGTTTCTGAACCTTTTTCACTATATTTTGTTCGCAAATACCGGGCTTGCCTGGTTTGCTCAAGACACCTCTTCGCCCCTTAATTTCGATAATTTTGAATTCTCCGATCTTAAAACCGACGTTGGGATTGCCATTGCCAACCGAGACGGCGATATGAGGGTTAATTTTGCCCATCGCCTGGATGGCGGTGGCCTCAATGTTTCATTTAGAATTCATCGAAATTTTTAAATTCATTTTGTTTGAGGATTTTATCATGTCAGCAAAACCTTTCAGACTTTTAATTTTTTCTTTTGTGTGTTTTTTGCTTTTGGGCTCCTCTCATACACTTTTAGCTCAACGCTATGGAACCGAAAGGTTTAAGCAAAAATACGAAATCAATTCTGACAAAGTCCTGTATGTAAACATTGATATTGACGCAGCAGAAGTGAGAATTAGTAAATCTTCTCGAAGTAAAGAAGTTCGGCTTTCGATTTATTTCAGCAGGGATGAATTCAAAATATATGAAGATTATGACCGGAAGCGTTCTCGATTGGATATTGAATTTGACAAAAAAGGTTGGACAAACAACGATAGCAAAGATTTAAAAGCGGAGTTTGTCCTGGAGTTGCCCCCAGATGTTGAGATCTATTTAGAAGCGAGAATAAAAGCGGGAGTAATTGAAATTGATTTAGGCGGTCTTTCTTTAGTCGGTATGGAGTTGACCACATGGGCCGGTGAAGTACAGGTTGAGTTTTCGGAACCAAACCAGAGTGAGATGGACTACCTCAAAATCAACACAAAAGTCGGTGAAACGAAAATCGTCAGACTTGGAAATGCCCGATTCAGAGAAGCTGAGATAAACGGCGGAATCGGGGAGATGCGCGTTGACTTTCGCGGCCGAATGTTAAATGAGGCGATGGCGGATGTTGATTTGGACATTGGTGAGACAACTATCTATTTACCGGATGATGATGTTGGCGTAAAGCTTTCCGTTTCAAAATTTTTATTTTTGTCCGACGTTGAAATCCCTCGCAATTTTAGAAAGTCCGGAAGATACTATTACAGCAAAAATTATGACGACGCGAAATATGCGCTTAGTTTACATGTGAGTCCCGGACTTGGAGCGCTTAATATTAATTAAAAGCCATGGTTTATTAAGGACTAATTTTATGAAAACAAAAAATGTCTTCTGCTTATTTACCTGTACCCTCTTTTTCTGCCAAAGCCTTTTAGGCGGTGAACTAAAATCTGAAGAAGAAAAAACATTTAAAATGAAGTCAGGCGGCTCAATCACAATCATTGGCGATGAGGGAAGCATTAGGATCCAATCTTGGGATAAACAAGAAGTTTATTTAAAAATAACCAAACGAGTTTGGGATCGAAATAGTCGACGAGCTGAAGAAATAATGGAAAATCTTGAAGTTGAGATTGAACACTCAGACAACCGTCTCTACATTCGGGAGATTGATGTTGACAAGCATTTTAGGTTCTCGAATATCTTCCACTCTGACAAATGGCGCCGGCACTCCGAGCATCAAGTGGATTATGATTTGACGGTACCCAGGGAAATTAATCTTAAGATAGAAAATGATGAAGGCAACGTGGAGATTACAGGAATCACCGGCAGTTTGAGACTCCGGCTTGATGAAGGCGATGTTATTTTGAATAACTTGGAATCCTCAAAAATCGATGTCGCTCTTGACGAGGGTGATTTGGTTTGTAAAAATGCCCGGGGAGCTTCCTCAACGCTGTTTGTGAACATTGACGAGGGCTCGGTTCGATTAAGCAATTGCGAATTTGCAGTCATTGATCTGGAAAGCGACGAAGGTGATTTTATTTTAAACGGACTGGTGATCAAAGATGGCGATCTTCAATCAGACGAAGGGGATATTGAAGCAGATTTTTCCCTTTTGGCCAATGGCAGGTGTAAGATACGCACCGATGAAGGCGATATTTTCATTCGCGTGCCGGAAGATTTTAATGCTCAACTTAGATTTCAGGCGCGCGAAGGCAGGATCCGAACTGACTTCCCGGTTTCGGTAAGAAGGTGGGGAGATGAAGGCGAAAAATTAGATGACGTTTTAGGTGAAGGCCTGGCTCGATTAAGTGTTTACACTGAGGAAGGAAATATAACATTCAAGAAGAATTGATCATATAAATTTGGAGTGAATCCTATGCGAATCAAAATCTTTCATATTTTCTGTAGTTTTTTTCTCGCCACTTCTTTAATTGCGGGAACTCATCGGGAAAAGTTTCAAGAAACCTACTCATTCGAAAAAGGAAGTGAGTTGATTGTTGATAATACGAATGGCAGCGTATATGTCGAGTCCTGGGACAGAAATGAAGTGCGGGTCGAGGCGGAAAAGATAGTTAAAGCTCGCAGCCGCCGGCAGGCTGAGGAAATCATGGAGCGGGTTCGAATTGAAGTTAAGCAGGGTCGAAACTACCTTGAAATTAGAACCAAATATCCTAAACGTAGGGGTGGCTTTTGGGATTCAGTATTTGGCAATGGAGTCAGTATAAGTGTAAAATATCGAATTTTAGTACCAAATGAAACCAACATGGACATCTCCACAGTCAATGGCAAAGTTGGGATCACGGACGTTGCCGGAAATATTCGAGTGAAGACAACCAATGGCGGCATCGAAGTCCGCGAGGGCAAAGGAAGTGTTCAAGCGAAAACCACGAATGGTGGTATCGATGTGGAATTATTAGAATTTGAAGAAGACGAAGATATGAATTTCCGAACGACCAACGGTAGTATCAGAGTGTATTTTCCGGAAAATCTCCGAGCTGATATTGACGCGAGAACGACGAACGGTTCGATTCGAACTGATTTTCCCATTGAGGTCCGGGGCAAATTCAGCAAGAGAAGACTCAAGGGTAAAATAAATGGTGGTGGCGGAAGAATCGTTTTGCACACAACCAATGGCGGGATAAAAATTTTAGAGCAGTAAAAACCAAACGGCGGAACTTTGTGCTCCGCCGTTTAGGGAAAGGAGGGGTGGATGGAGAACTTTGGATTCAATTTTGAGCAAGGTGTTCACCTTGCTTTTTTTATATGCATCCGTAAATTAATCAACTATTGTGCCAACCTGTATTTATAGTTTGACGGCCTAGTTAAACGTAATAAAATATTGGGAGTTAAAACCAGAATTAGATTTCTGACACCTTGAATAGTGCTGTTGAAATTCGCAAATAATGGCGTTATAGCTTATTACACTGTCTCACGCTGAAACATGGATTTTTTTTTAGCCGAGTAGCCATTTTTTTCCTCTGTCACTTTTAGAAAATCACTGTAAATATTGTTCTCGTTTCACAGCCAGAACGTAAACGAACTTCACGTTTTTTTTCTTTTCCCTTGCAACTGTTTCTGTTTTAATTTCATGATTTTAAATGACTTGGGTTTGTTTGTTTGTTTGAATTTATTTATGGCATATCACTTGCAAAAGAATAGCCAACGTTTCAGGTTTCGGCTTGAGCGAGTGATTTGTTCAACTTGTTCATTGACAATTGTTGCATGGCATGGGTCCTTAATTTCGCTTGACTTTTTGGCAAATTTGCTATACACTTTCAGTCAGACTGATTGGAGGTTTACATGGCAAAGGTTAAATGTTCGAGATGCCAACAAGAGAAAGAAGGTTTATCAGAAGCGCCCTTTAATAACGAATTAGGCCAAAAAGTTCTTGAGCAAACGTGTGATGAGTGCTGGAAAGCATGGGTTGGTCAGCAGTTAATGCTGATGAACGAGTACCGGCTGGATCCACTTAACGACGAGCACAGCAAGTTCTTGGACGACGAAATGGTTAAATTCCTCGCTCTGAGCTGAAAACTCTCGGTTTAAGGAATCGCAAAATATGGCCTTAAAAGTTGTATCAAATACGTTATATTCTACTGACCCGAGAACCGGGGACACTATCTCAGAGTTTTCAGCAACCAATCCGGAAGATATTCCTGAAATTTTCGAAAGGGCAAAATCCGCTTTTAAGACCTGGTCCGATTTAACGCTTAAGACTCGTCTTGAACTTTTCAGAAAGGCTTATCGCCAATTTTATCTTTATCAAGATGAAGTTGCTCAACTAATCTCACAAGAAACCGGTAAACCTCTCGCTGAAGCGTACTCAAGCGAAATTTTACCGATTTTAGATTGCTTCAAATACTATTTGAAGAATATTCCGAAGTTTTTGAAAAGCCACCGAACCGGTTCTTTAAATCCATTGTTTAAATTGAGAAGGGGATTGGTGAAATATGAACCACTTGGCGTTATCGCAGTTATTTCGCCATGGAATTTCCCTTTTCTTTTGGCGATGCAGCACATCATACCGGCGATTTTAGCTGGCAACGCTGTTATCCACAAGCCTTCAGAGCTTACATCGCTAACAGGTCTGAAAATTCTCGAAATATTTGATCGAGCTTATCTGCCGAAAAATGTTTTAAATATTGTAACTGGATTATCTGACGTTGGACAGGCTTTAGTTAAATCGAAATTTGACAAAATCATGTTCACCGGAAGTACGGAAATTGGCAAAAAAGTATATCAGGCTGCGGCTGATAATTTGGTTCCGGTCAATATGGAATTAGGTGGTAGCGACCCAATGATTGTTCTCGAAGACGCCAACATTGAACGAGCAGTTAACGCAACTGTATGGGGCGCTTTTTCTAATGCCGGACAAGCCTGTCTTTCTGTCGAACGGCTCTTTGTCCATGAATCGATTCTTGAAGTGTTCTGTGAGAAACTCGGTGAGAAGACGCGTGAGCTTATGGCAAAGCCAGATTGTGAAACTGATATTGATCTATCGTGCCTCATTAATGACAGGCAATTTGAAAAAATTTGCTCTTACATTGAAGATGCATCTGATAAAGGGGCCACGGTACTTTTCGGCGGAAAACCGCTCAAGGATTTAGGTGACCTTTACTTTGAGCCTACCGTTTTAACAAATGTAAATTCGCATATGGATGTTGTTAAGAACGAGATTTTCGGGCCTGTAATTACAGCGACGCCGTTTATTACTGAAGATGAGGCAATCTTTCTGGCAAACGATTCTTCATTTGGACTTTCGGCCAGTGTTTGGACACAAGACTTAAAAAGAGGAGTCAAAATTGCGAACCAAATTCACGCTGGCAGTGTGATCGTCAATGATTTACAGATCCATATTGCTCAAATGGAGGCGCCATATACAGGCTTCAAGACCAGTGGTATAGGTGTTAGTCACGGACCTTGGGGAGTTATGGAAGTTGTGCGGCCAAAATATATCAATACAGACCGTTTAATCGCAAGGTCAGTTTTGAAACTTTTTTCTAAAGATTTTGTGAACAATAATATTTGGTGGTACAAATACAGCGAAAAATTAGTGAATGATTTAAGAGTTTTTAATGATTTTTTACATGGTGACTCCATTTGGCGAAAAATAAAGGCAATTCCGGCAACAATTAAAGCTTTGTTTAGAAAGAATTATATTTGAATGACAAAGCGAGAAATCGTTCAACCCAAAGACTATAAAAACAATAATTTGCTACACTCGATCTGAGCCACATTCAGTTTTAATTTATTCAAGAGATTTCTTGACATACAGAAAAAGATTTTGTATATTCACGACCTTAAATTTGTCTGTAACTTCAAATTAATTAAGTTTTAACATAATTAGGATTAGAAGACTCTTAAGCTGTACAATAAATTGATCTGAGTCTCTAGCCGCTTTACACATACCGGAGTGGAGAAAGAAATGGGCTTGAATCTGCACGAAGATTCTTATTCTATTTGTACGCCTTCTACACATACCTCATCCCTCAATTCAGGATCCTCTTTCAATGACAACCAGAAGATAACCAAAGCAGTCATTATAGCTGCTGGCAATGGAAGTCGGCTGGAGGGTTATCAAAATGGTTGTCCCAAGCCTCTTGTAAAAGTTGGCGGGATGCCCCTGCTTCAAAGAGTCATTTTGTCGGCAAAGAGGATTGGAATTACTGAATTCGTCATTATTTTGGGGTACCAGGCAGCACGGATTCGGAAGACAATAAACTCAAAGAAATTAGGGGTGAAAATTACCTGGGTCCGCAACCTTGATTGGCGTAAACCGAATGGTGTTTCAGTTCTGAAAGCTGAAAAATTTGTAGATGGCAGATTTCTGCTGTTTATGTCCGATCATGTCTTTAATGTCAATATTCTTGAAAAACTCAAAAGTGTTCAGCTGGGCAAAGAATGTGGCCTGTTGTGCGTGGATTACGCTCTCAATACAGTTCATAATCTTGATGACGCAACTAAAGTTAGGACAGTTGACAATCAGTTACTAGATTTAGGGAAAAGTCTGACAGATTTTAACGCGATTGATGTTGGTATATTCATCCATACGCCACTTATATTTGATGCACTAAGACGAAGCCAGGAGCAAGGAGACTATTCATTGTCCGGTGGTGTTCGAGTATTGGCGGAAGAAGGCAGAATGTGCTCGTTCAATATAGGGGACTCGTTTTGGCAGGATGTAGACACAGTACCTGATATTCAGTACGCAGAATCTTTATTGTTACGAGCAACTCGCTCTTCTAGGGACGGTATCGTTGCCAAACGATTGAATAGAGCAATTTCAACTCGAGTTAGTAAGTGGCTGATTAAAACTCCGATTACACCCAATCAAATTTCCCTATTTAACCTAATTTTGATGATCTTCGGTGCCTGGTTTATTTCATTTGGCAAACCGTTAAATACTATTATCGGGGGAATCGTTTTTCAACTAACTTCGATTTTGGATGGCTGTGACGGCGAAGTTGCTCAAGTAAAGTTAAAAGATTCAAAAACTGGTGCATTGGTAGATACTTTAACGGATCAGCTTTCTTATATTGTATTCATTGTAGGCGCAACAGTTGGTGCTTATAATGCGTCTAACGATACAGTTGTTTTCTGGGTAGCCGGATTTAGCCTGGCTTTAATTGCAGTAGCTCTCAGGTTTAGTCTGCTCTATATCAAGAAAAAAGGTTCTACCAGCTTAAAAGATTTTGATCAGGATATTGGCTCTTTTAAATATCCAAACCAGCAAGTCTGGTACTTGAAGTTTTTTGGGATTATTCACCAATTAGGAAGAAGAGATGCCTGGTCATTTGCAGGCTTTTTAATCATGCTTGGGGGAAGTATCACCGTCTTTTTTTGGGGGTTGATGGCGGTTTTGAATATGTTGGGTGTCGGTATCATCATAACTGCCGGGACTTTACTTTCACAACGTCATGGTGTGAATGCTTTTAGCCCTATAAAAAGACTGTATAACCAATTTAGCCGTTGGTTTAGCAGTCCTGAAATTGAATTGCAACCTGAAAACAAAATTTCAGAGTAGAGAGGTTTGACGACTATGTTAGTTGATACTTCCTCGACGTTTTCTTTGAGAAAACATCTTGGGCGAATAAAAAGAAAATTTATGCCTTCAGGGCCTTCTGCTGCATCTGTACCTTTTATGGAGTATTTGAAGTACCACTACTTTACAAAATTCACACCAACATTTCCTCAAATTATCCAGGTACAAACTCAATATGGCTGCAATGCCCGTTGCGTTTTCTGTCCAATGGGGAGAGAGGACAATCAGATCATCGGTCATATGGAAGATGCAACCTTTGAAAAAATAGTCACCGAAGCGGTCAGTAATGGCGTCAAGGTTCTGAGTCCTTACTTGCAAAATGATCCGCTTGTTGATCGAAAGATGCATGAAAGAATTGAAGTCATTCGTGCGATTCGGGGTAAAAAGCCATTCCCGAAAACCAAAATTATTACAAATGGCGGTTTGTTAACCGAAGAAAGAGCTTATAACTTAATTAATGCTGGTTTGGAGTACATAGTTTTTAGTGTACATGGCGTCGATAAAGCCATTTATGACAATATAATGCAAGGCCCGAAATTTGAAACGGTTGTAAAAAACATTGAAACTCTTTTAAAAATCAAGGATGAATTAAAGGCTAAAAACCCCCAAATAGAAATTTGGGCAGTTTTGACCAAAGAAGTAGAAGCTCAATTAGATGCAACAAAGGTGTTCTGGAAGGCTCGAGGAATTCGGTTCAAAGCCAGACAACTGGACAACCGCGCCAATCCTGATATTATAGATACTTCTGACATGGCTTCCGAAGATGTTGACTGGAAATTCGCTCATTATTGCACCATTCCTTTTTGGCGCGCTTGGATTCTCTGGAATGGGGATATGGTGCTTTGCTGTGTGGATTGGGAGCGCACTCAAGTTTTCGGTAATATCCACGAGAAATCTATAAAAGAAATTTGGAATGGCGAGGGCTACAGGAAGTACCGGCAAAGAATGATGGATCGAGATTTAGCCGGCACGATTTGTGAAAATTGCCAGGGTACCTAATCAGAACGTAATCCCATAACATTTCTCAATTTCGCTTTCCCCGATTCTTGCTCGTACATTCCGTCTTTTAGTTTGCAGAGATTTATTAGCCGCTATTAAATACACTCTACACTCATGGATCAGAAAACAAAGAATAAAGCAATTTAAGGTAGATTCAAATGCCCAAAAAGTCAGATCAGGCTGCCGAATTTCTAAATGAGAAGAGAAGATTATTTTGGTAAGAAAAGCCTGGATAGACGCGAGACACCCAATGGCTAAGCAAAGATTGTGGGGTCTCACATTGTTAGAGAGAAATCTGAGAGAATTAGTTAGCCTCGGGATTCATGAAGCGGTAGTTGTAACTCGTCCTGAAAGCGATCCCGCGGAATACTTCCACCATCCGCAGCCAAAATCGCTAACCATTTCGTTTGTAAACGCCAAGAATTCAAATCCGTTTGAGTCACTAAGAAAGTCAGTCGAAGAAAACGGACAAAATGTACTGGCCTTGGAAGCCAATGCGCTCAATGACCGGCGAATTCTAAAAAAGCTAACGGAAACAAAATCAAGTTGCGGGCTGCTTTCACCAAACGGGCTTAACAAAGCGGGGGCTGCTGTTTTATCATCAGGAGAAGTGGAATTATTTAATGGCGAATCCACAGAAAATCTCACGGCTGCAATAGAAGAAAATTTACAAAACGCGAAACTTCGGAAACTCGAACTTTCGAGCTTCAACACATATGTCAGCAATTTGAGAAGGGATATTGTACCTTTCATGATTCTGATAGAGAGTTCGTCCCATCTTAAAAATGCCGATGATTTTCTCCGCCAAACCGTTCACAAAGGCACAAATGATTTCGTGGCTAAATACATTCATCCGCCTTTTGAATTTGGAATAGCGCGATATTTGGCCCAGACGTTTATTACACCCAACATGGTTTCCTTTCTAAATTTACTTTTGTCCATATTGGCAGCTTATCTCTTTGCAACCGGAAGCCTTCTTGCTGGTGGTCTTGTGGCGGCAATAAAAGGCATACTAGATGGCGTGGATGGGAAGCTAGCGCGCCTGACTCTGAAATTCAGTAAAATTGGCGATCTTCTTGATCATGGAACAGATACCATATTTGATGCCATCTGGTATCTGGCACTGGGGTGGCATTTTGCCCACGGTGATTTTTCCTCTAGTACTGCTATATTTACTTATATATTACTTATTTCTTATTGTGTTGAAAGAATTGTGCCCGGTATCTTCAAAAAATTACACGGGCGCGAAATCTACGATTATGCTAAGATAGACCGATTCATACGCCTCATTGGCAGCCGCATAAATAACAACATCTGGCTGCTTTTGATAGCTACGATATTGGGTTGGCCGAAAGAAGGATTTTATTTCATAAGCCTTTGGATGCTGGTTACGGCAAGCTGGCATACTTTAAGATTGCTATCACGATATAATTCATTCATTAATCTCTGTCTAAAACTCAAAAAATAAGGATTGAGCTGAAGCTTTGGCGCTGCCATTGTTTATTTCATACGGTGTGGAAAGAACAGTCCTTGAAATTTCACAGATTCGAAATCTACGATTATAACGATCTTGAAAGATTCATGCAGCCGGATGAACAACAATATCTGGCTTTTGCTGGCAGGAAACACTGTTCGGCTGGGGCGAGGAGAGAGACATTGTGCTTTAATCAGTGTCTGGATGGCGTTTACGGCCGCTTGGCATACATTTCGTCTGTTTTCAAGTCACTTTGTGAAATCACGACTCGGAAAGCCGGCCTTAACGAATTAGAGTAGGGAAATTTAGAAGTATGGTAATTACTACCCCGCAGAATGGCATTTTTCAACACAGGGTAGCTTATATTTTGGATCAGCAACTGCCAGCTCAAAAAGCGAATACCGAGCAAGTGATGAATACAATATCCTCTTTAGCTAGTGAAGGAGTTAATATTAAGCTTTTCATTCCGCGCAAATGGCGCACTCTTGGTAGATCAAAAAAGCAATTTAAGCAAAAGCTCCTTGATTATTACGATATTCAAAACGGCTTTACTGTTTCAGGAATTTTTCATCTCCCTTTCTCACCCTTCAAAATCGACAAGATCTCACACGGCATACTTGCTGCATTATATTCAGTGGCCAAGCACGAAA